>NZ_JABEPH010000017.1:0-31464 GCF_013004495.1 Rhizobium sp. SEMIA 4085 | reverse complement strand
CCCCGGGCCCGGGCCCGTGCCGGGGGCGTCGACTCGCACCTTGTCGCAGCGAGCGCGCAGGCTCGAAAGCGCCTTTGCATCGTCATGCACTTGAACATTGCGCGTACCGGCGCGCTTCAGGCGTTCGATGATCGGCGCAAGGCGTTTGCGGTCGGCGTCATAGGCATGGATCTGGCCTTTGTTGTGCATCGCTGGCGCCATGGCAAGCGTCTTGCCGCCGCCTCCGGCGCAATAGTCGAGCACCTGTTCTCCATCCTTCGGCAACACCAGATCGGCAACGATCTGCGATCCCTCGTCCTGAACTTCGAACCAGCCTTTTTGAAAGGCAAGCTCGGCTGTGACGTTCGGAAGCCGTGAGGCGCCTTCGCCGGCGGCAATCCGGATGCCATATCGCGCGATCTTCGCTTCATGAGCGCCGGCTCTTTCAAGCGCTTTGACCGCCTTTTCGCGGCTGGCCTTCAAAATATTGGCACGCAGGTCGAGCGTCGGGCGGGAGGCGAGCGCCTGTGCTTCGGCAAGCCAGCTATCGCCGAATGCCGTCTCGAAGGAGGGTTGCACCCACTCGGGAATATCACCTTGGACGTGGACAGGCGCGGAGGAAAGAGCCCGGCTCTGGAAGGCTGTAAGCGCTGCATCGGGCAGCGAAGGCGGCGCGAACCTATCGTCGGAGAGTTCAGCGGCAAGCGCTTCCGGCGTGAAACCCCACTGTCGGAACATGACGGCATAGGCGATCGCCAGCGGGCTGTCGTCGTCCATCAGAAACCCGTGCGAAAGCCGCATGCGCAGCGCATCATAAACGATGTTGCCGATTGCAGCACGATCGCCAGAGCCGGCGAAACGATGCGCAAGGCCCCAATCCTTCAGCGCGTCGGCGACAGGTCTCTTGCGCTGATCGATATCAGCAAGAACCGAAATCGCCCCCTCGAGGCGGCCGCCCAAACGCATTCACGAAACTCCTGTTGCCACGGACGTGTGCACTATCCGCGGGAAGCGTGACTGACGCTGCGGATAATTTCACAAGTCTCAACCGCGTGGTAGCCGCGATTGACGGCAAGAGCAAGCGCCGTCCGGCGCAGGTAGCGGACGCCTTTAGCTGGCGGCGACGACTTCGTAGCAAACCTTGGCGGTACCGGAGCGGACCATGCCGATGTTCTGTGCGGCCGCGCGCGAAAGGTCGAGAACACGGCCGCGGATGAACGGGCCACGGTCATTGACGCGAACAATAACGCTGCGGCCATTGTTGCGGTTGGTGACTCTAAGCTTGGTGCCGAAGCGGAGCGAGCGGTGAGCGGCAGTCAAAATGGCAGGATTCATACGTTCGCCGGAAGCGGTTTTGGAATGCAGTGCGTACCACGAAGCACCACCACATCCGGCTGCAGCAAATCCTTCGGCAGGCAGCATGAAAGAACAAGCTGCAATAGCTACGGTACTAATTATAGAACGGCCGATATTCTTCAAAACGGATTACCCCTCAACTATTGAACTTGCGCCTTTACGGGCGGCGGGGCTTAAATCCGGCGAAAAGTGGCAAAAAAGTGCCGCCGATTATCACGGAATGTTACAGTATGTAATATTTGTGAATCTTATGAATTCGACTTGAAAAAGTGCAGTTGTCGAGAAAGTGGAAAAAAGATAAGAGAATCAGGTAAAATTAGAACGATTTTTTCTGCCGCAGCGCCCCGACCTGCTATGTTGCGAAAGTAACAAAAATAATTTTCCGATCTTGCCACAATTGATGCCTCATTTGCGCAAATTTAGAGGCCGTTAACCATAATACGGAGCGAAATTCAGATCGCGAGAATGCCAAAGTAGGAATTTTCTACTCATTTCGAATGCATCGGAATGGCCTGTTCGAGTTAACCGCGCCACCGTCCGCTCTGCCACAATTGCGCAAGCGACATCGGGTAATTCGGGAAGGAAAAGGTGTAGCCCGCGGCTTTCAATTTGGCGTTCGAGACACGTTTGTTCTCGCCGTAGAAGGAGCGTGCCATCGGCGTCAGCTCGGCGGTTTCGAAGGGCTGTTCAGCAGGCGGCTCGACATCCATCAACCTCGCTGCTTCGACAATGACATCCTGCGGCGGGCCGGGCAGATCATCCGTCACGTTATATATACCGCCAAGGCACCGGTCTGAGAGGTAGCGCGCCGACGCGCCGATATCCTCAACGCGGATGCGATTAAAAACCTGATCCTTCTTGATCAGGCGGCGGGCCGTGCCCCGGTTTAGATTGACGAAAGCATTCCGGCCCGGGCCGTAGATGCCCGCCAGCCGCAGTACGGCGGCCGGAATACCGAGGTCCTTGCCGAGCGCCAGCCACGCATCCTCTGCCTCGAGCCTTTCCTTCGATCGCCCGGAGACAGGAACGCAGACGGTCTCTTCGCTAACCCACTCACCCTTGTGGTCGCCGTAAACGCCAACGGTGGAAAGATAGCCGATCCACTGAAGCGCCGGCATCATCTTGCCGAGCTGGCCGCCTGCGAGATTGATCAACGGGTCTCCGACTTCCCGCGGCGCGATCGATTGGACGAGGTGTGTGACGCTTTCCATAGCGCCAAGCAAGGCGTCGCTGATTATCTCGCCGTCGAAAATGAAGGCGTCGATCCCTTGGCTGCGGAGGAGCTCTGCCTTGTCGGCCGATCTGGTAGTGCCGGAAATGCGGGCGCTTCCGGCTGAGAAAGCCTTGGCAATCGCGGTGCCGGAATAACCGCAGCCGAAAATCATCACATGCATCACACCACTCCCGCCAATTGCCATTCCGCAAGTACGCCGACATCAGTCTCATCCGGCCGTTGTGCCGCAAAGACGGCAAATTCGCCAGGCTCCATCAATCGCGAAAGCGCCCAGATTGCCATGCCGCGAACTACCGGAGAAGCGTCGGTGGCCAGCCATCGGCATTGATCGGCGAGGCTGCGATCACCGGAATTGCCGGCGGCGATCAATACATTGCGGATAAAGCGGGCTCTGCCGATGCGCTTGACCGGCGAGCCGCTGAAAAAAATCCGGAAAGCCGCGTCGTCCAGCGTCAGGAGAAAGGCGATCGACGGCTCTTTCAGGTCGTCGCGCGCCTGCAACTTCATTTCGGATGCCGAGACGGCAAACTTGTTCCACGGACAGGCGGCAAGGCAGTCGTCGCAACCATAGATCCGGTTGCCGATCAGCGGCCGGAATTCGAGATCGATCGGACCTTTGTGCTCGATCGTCAGGTACGAGATGCAGCGCCGGGCGTCGATCTGATAGGGCGCCGGGAATGCATTGGTCGGACAGGAATCGAGGCAGGCGCGGCAAGAGCCGCAGTGATCGATCTCAGCGTCGTCTATATTGAGATCGGCTGTCGTGAACATCGAGCCGAGAAAGAGCCAGGAGCCGTGGCTGCGGCTGACCAGATTGGTATGCTTGCCTTGCCAGCCGAGACCTGCTGCTGCGGCGAGCGGCTTTTCCATCACCGGTGCAGTGTCGACAAAAACTTTTACGTCGGCCCCGGCCCGTGCTGCAAAGCGGGTCGCGATCTCCTTGAGCCGTCCC
This sequence comes from Rhizobium sp. SEMIA 4085, assembly GCF_013004495.1. NCBI lineage: Bacteria > Pseudomonadati > Pseudomonadota > Alphaproteobacteria > Hyphomicrobiales > Rhizobiaceae > Rhizobium > Rhizobium sp. SEMIA 4085. The sequence goes on along the minus strand of NZ_JABEPH010000017.1, from coordinate 27,943 downwards.
TTGATGACGTCGTGATAGTCGCGATTGCGCGCATAGACGGAGATTGCCGCCTTGTCCGGCTTTTCAAGAATATAGCGTGGGTCTTCCCCCGGGCCGTAATTGAGGCCGAAGACGACGATGGATTTCACATCGCTCCACAGCGTGCGAGGATCGCCGCGGCGATCGCGCGTTTCAGCCATCCATTCCATCGTGCCGTGACGTCCGGCATCGATGAACTCGCCAAGCCGTTCCTTTGCTTCGGGTATCGAATCGGGCCGCGTGATACGACAGAGCTCAAAGCCGAACGTTGCCGCCTGGGCGCGAACAAAGGCGGTCAAATTGTCGCGGCGCTTGCGTTCTTTATCGTCTGCTATGCGTTCGGGCATCGAAAGCCCTCGTCAGAAATCCAGGTCTGCGTAGTGAGAGACCGGTGTCAGTCCACGCACCCGCTCTGTCAGCAGCGGGCGGAAGGACGGCCGTGATTTCATGCGCTGATACCAATCCTTGGCGATCGGCGATTCCGTCCAGTCGATCTCGCCCAGATAGTCGAGGATCGATAGCGAAGCGGCCGCAGCGAGGTCGGCATAGCTCATGCGATCTCCTGCCAGCCATTGCCGCGAACCGGCAAGCCAGGTCAGGTATTTCATATGCTGGCGGATGTTGGCGCGCGCCGTGCGCAGGATCTTCGAATCCGGTGCTCCGCCGCCCTGATCTGCGCTCATCTGCAGTTTATACACGCGCTCGCGCGCCAGGGGCCGCGTTACATCCGTCTCCATCTTCTGCATGAACCACTCACCGAGGCGGCGGATTTCCGCGCGTTGGAAGGGATCTTCCGCGAGAAGACGCCGGTCGCGCTTCAGCACCCCGTGCGTTTCATCGAGATATTCCGAAATGACAGTCGCGCCGCAAAGAGCGCGCATGCTGTCGTCCACGTAGACCGGCAAGGTACCGGCAGGATTGAGCGCCAGAAAATCGCGCCGCTTTTCCCAGGTCTGCTCTTCAATGAGATCTGCCTGAAAGCCATACTCGCTCAAAATCAGCCGGACGAAGCGTGAAGCGGATGACATAGGATGATGATAAAGCGTCGGCATCGATACCCGAATCGTTGATTTCTCGCGGCATGCTCTGGTGCACTCAAGTTCATAGCGCCCTAGTCATGACTCATTCGTTGCAGCTATAGGAGCTTGGCCCCTTCAATACAAGCAAATCGGGCCTGGCCCCGCCTCACAAGGGATAAAACATGGCTGATATCTTTAGTGCACTCATTCTAGGCCTTATTGAAGGCCTTACTGAATTCATACCGGTTTCCTCGACGGCCCATGTCCTGCTCGCAGGACATTTCCTGGGCTTTCGGTCGCCGGGCAATACATTTGTCGTTCTCATCCAGCTCGGCGCGATCCTTGCGATTCTTCTCGTCTATTTCAAGCGGCTGCTGAGCCTGGCGCTTGCGTTGCCCCGCAGCGCGCGGGCGCGGCATTTCGTCCTTGCCGTACTCTTCGGTTTTCTGCCTGCAGCCGTTATCGGCGCAATTGCGCACGACTTTATCAAGAACGTGCTCTTCGAAACGCCGATGCTGATCTGCGTCGTCCTCATCCTTGGCGGCCTGGTTCTCCTTGCCGTCGACAAGATCCAGTTCAAGCCGAAGTATCATGATGTGACGGAGTTTTCCTTGCCGATGGCGCTGAAGATAGGGTTCTTCCAGTGCCTGGCAATGATCCCGGGAACATCCCGCTCGGGCGCCACGATCGTGGGCGCGTTGCTGATGGGCGCCGACAAGCGCTCTGCAGCCGAATTCTCGTTCTTTCTCGCCATGCCGACGATGGTCGGCGCCTTTGCTTTGGATTTATACGAGAACCGCAATATGCTGAGCTTCGATGACGGCATGCTCATCGTCATCGGCTTCGTGGCGGCTTTCGTCTCGGCGCTCCTCGTTGTCCGAGCGCTGCTCGATTTCGTCTCGATCCGGGGCTACGCGCCCTTCGCCTGGTGGCGAATCTTCATTGGCGCGGCAGGCCTGATCGGCTTGACGTTGTTCGGCTGATTTTCAGATATTCGACATCCGGGGCGGCTCCGGAAAGAGCCGGCCCTTGCCTCAGTGGTTGAGAGAGGCTGTGGAGCAGGGATCGATGCCATAAGCCGGCGCGCAGCCGCCCTTCACCGCTGCGACCGAGCCGGGCGCAATGAAGGATCCTGCGAGGATAACCAGTGCCGCACACGCAAAAAGAAGCGCGATTGACTTGCCCATCGAATAAAGCCTTTCAAGTCGATTTGGCGCGCCGCAAATGACGCTGAGTCCGTTTCAGGACGCGCGGGGTGTGTAGTCAGTGGAATGGCAAATAGCAATAAACGTTGCTGCTAAATGTGGCGTTAATTTCACTAAATTTCTAATGCGTCTTTTATGCAACGCCGTTCCGGCTCGGCGCTATAGAAAGCACGCGAAACTTGCCCCGTTGCCTGAAAGAAGCAAAAAGAAAAACGCCGTCTGTGAGCAAACACAGCGGCGTTCAACCAATGCGATAATTTCTCAGGCTGCTTTTCCCGAACCCGTGTACTGACCATGCGGGCGGTAACGCACCAGGTACGATGGCAGTACGGACGTCAGCATTGTCGGCGTGACGCCCAAAGCCTTCAACGTGAGGCCATCCGTTTCGGCCTTCGTTGAAACGACATTGTCGCGCTTCAGCAGGCGAACCTGGTCGGCCGTGAGCGGGGGCTTAACGAAGGGAACGAGCGAAGCGACGCTGCCGATCAGCGATGCGATGCTGAAAGGAATGGAAACCAGCCGGTTTTTGCGGGCGGTGATCTTCAGCATGACCTGAAGACATTCGCGGAAGGTGAGCACTTCCGGACCGCCGAGTTCATAGATCGTCCCGCCCGCAGCCTTGCCCTCGACGGCGCGTGCCACGGCTTCTGCCACGTCCTCTACGTAGACCGGCTGCAGCTTCGTCTTGCCGCCACCGATGAGGGGAAGCACTGGCGAAAGGCGAGCCATCTCCGCAAATTTGTTGAAGAAGCCGTCTTCCGGCCCGAAAACGATCGACGGACGGAAGATTATGGCATCCTTCTTCGTCGAAAGGATTGCCGCCTCCGCGCGGCCCTTGGTGCGGGCATAGCTGGAATCCGAATTGGCGTCGGCGCCGATTGCCGAAATATGGATGAGCTTCGCGCCGGATGCCCGGGTGGCTTCCGCCACGGCGCGCGCACCGAATTCCTGCACCGCATCGAAGGTGTTGCGGCCGGCCTCAAAGAGCACGCCGACACAATTGATGACGAAGTCGGCACCCTCGACGGCGCGATCGATCGAAGTGCGGTAGCGCAGGTTCGCTTGGACAAAAGAAATCTGGCCGACATTGCCGAGCGGCTGCAGAAAACCTGCGAGATCCGGCCGCCGCACCGCGACGCGGATGCGATAGCCGCGCTTTGCGAGGGCGCGCACGATATGCCTGCCGAGAAAGCCAGAACCTCCGAACACGGTCACGAGCGGCGGCAGGTTGGCAAGGGTCATGGCAGGCTCCTCGAAGGCTTGGATGGACGCGTTGATCGGCACTCGTATTAGCCGAAACACGGCGCGACGGAAAGGTCCATCTTGCCTGAGCTTCGCAGGTGCAAAGAGTGCTCAGACGCCTTCTACAACCACCATTTCCGCGTCGGCGACTTCCTGGCGGATCTTGGCGGCAATCTGGTATTCCGGGGAGTTGTAGCAATCGACCGCGGCCTGCATGGACGGGAATTCGATGACGACGTTTCGGGCTCGCGATTTACCTTCAAGTTCGGTGATTGCACCGCCGCGGGCGAGGAAGTTTGCGCCGTATTTTTCAAAGGCCGGCTTAGCTGCCGCAACGTAATCCTTGTAACGCTCGGGCTCGCGCACATCGACGCGTGCGATCCAGTATCCTTTTGCCATGGTTTTCTCTTCCTGTTGACGGTTGTCCACGTCATCCAAATCGCTGATATGTTCACCTCAGCCGCGTCCGTCGCAAAGCGTCAGAGCGCGGCTTCCATCTCTGCAAGAATGGCGCGTGCCGCTTCCTTCGGATCGGGCGCCTTGACGATCGGGCGGGCGACGACGAGGTGGCTTGAGCCGGCCTTCAGCGCATCGGCGGGGGTCATGACACGCTTCTGATCACCCCTTTCACTACCTGCCGGGCGGATGCCGGGGGTGACGATTGCCATTCCAGGTCCGACGATTTTCCGAACGGCGGCGGATTCTTCCGCGGAGCAGACGACGCCGCCCATCCCGGCGAGCAGCGCCTGTTCGGCGCGACGCAGCACCAGGGTATGCGGGTCGTATTCGTACCCAGCGGCGATCAGATCCTGTTCGTCCATCGAGGTAAGGACGGTCACGCCGAGCAGGCAGAGTTCGGAACCCTTTGCCGCTTCGACGGCAGCCTTCATCGCCTTGGGATAGGCATGTAGCGTCAGCATGGACATACCCATCTTCACGATGTTCTCGACGCCGGAAGCGACCGTGTTGTCGATATCGAGCAGCTTCATGTCGAGGAAGATCTTCTTGCCGCTCTGTGCGAGATCGCGTGCGAATTCCAGACCGCCGGCGAAGACGAGCTGATAGCCGATCTTGAAGAAGACAATGTCGTCGCCGAGCGTCGAGACGATCTGTTCCGCCTCGCCAAGTGTCGGAACATCCAGCCCGACGATCAGCCGCTCGCGTGCGTTCATCTCACATCAGTCCCTGCCAGTTTTCCATGGGCGTCCAGTCGCATGATAAGCGCCGGTCTGCAAGGCTGAAACAATAGAGATTGCCGCCGCCGGGCGGCTGATCGCGATCGCGCGCGATGACGCGGCTCTCAATATGGCATTTCAAGAGCGTGCCGACCCCGCCATGCCCGACAAAGGCGATCGGCTCGTTCGGATCGTGATCGGCGAGAACCGCTTCGACGGCCGAAACGATGCGCTGCTGAGCATCGGCGGCGCGCTCCCAGCCTCTGAAACTCTCTAGCGGATGCGCGAAGAACCAGTCGGCAGCTTTCTCGAATTCCGGAGGTGGCAGGAAGCCCGTTGCGGACCGGTCGTTCTCATGCATGCCATGTCGGATCTCGATTGCCACGCCTGCCGTCGCAGCCAGTATTTCCGCAGTCTCGATGGCCTTCGTCTCGTCGCTGGAAATAATACGGCGCAGTTTCCTCGCCCAGCGGCTTTCAGCCGCCTTGCGTGCGCGAGCCTCGCCGATCTCGGATAAACCCCATTTGGGCACCGCGACGTTCGGATCGATTCTCACTTGCGGGTGGGTGATATACAGCCCGTACATATCAGCTGCGTCGGTAGATCCAGAGCTGGGCCGGAGGGATATTGCGGACGATGAAATCGAAATGCTGGATGTGGTAGCGCTCCGGCCGCGCGATGATCGGCGAGACCGGACCATAGGAAATCTGCACGACCGGCCTGCCTGCCGGAATACGGTCGAGCAGGCTTTCCAGAAGCGCAATTCGCGCCTGCATCGGGAAATTCAGCAGCGGCACGGCCGAAACGACGGAATCGAACGTCTGATCCTTGAGGTCGCCGAGCGTCTTGTCGAGGGCGAAGGCGTCGCCATTGATGAAGCGGACACTGGGGTAAAGGCGGACGAGATGCTCGTAAAAATCCGTCGAATATTCGATGGCGACGAGATTTTCCGGCTTCACGCCGCGCCCGAGGATTGCCTTGGTGATCGCGCCGGTGCCGGGACCGAGTTCAAGAACCGGGAGGCCGGAATTCAGGTGGATGACGCTTGCCATCTTGCGGGCGGTGATCGAGGAGGTGGGAACGATGGAGCCGACAGTTTTCGGCCCCTGCATCATGCCCTTGAAGAAACGGATCTCTTCATCGAACTTCTTGCCGAGCCGTTCTTTCAGCCGCAACGCCATGCCGTCCTCCACCAATAATATACCAAAACCGCTAGCTATCTATTTGCCATCCTCTGGCGCAAAAACAAGCCCAAACGTCGCAATCGGCAAACTTTACCGCGGCAAATGCGACGTGCGTTTACACGCGCATCGGCATCAGAACGTAAAGTGCATCATCGCCGGCGGTATCGCGAATGAGCGTCGGCGAGCCTGCATCGGCAAGCAGAAAAATCGCCTGATCGCCGGAAAGCTGGGCCGTGATATCGAGCAGATATTTGGCATTGAAACCGATTTCCATGGAATCCGTGTCGTAACCGACGGCAACTTCTTCCGTCGCGCTGCCAGAATCCGGATTGTTGACGGTGAGCAGAAGCTGGCCGTCTGAAAGTGCGAGCTTCACGGCGCGACCGCGCTCGGAAGAAATCGTCGAAACGCGGTCGACAGCCTGGGCGAATGTCGTGCAATCGACGCGCATTTCCTTGTCGTTGCCGGTGGGGATCACACGCTGGTAGTCTGGAAATGTGCCATCGATGAGCTTGGAGGTCATGACGATCGAGTCGATGCCGAGGCGGATTTTGGCGTCTGAGACTTCGACGGTGACCATCGCATCGGGATTGTCGACGAGCTTTTGCAGTTCACCGACCGTCTTGCGCGGAATGATGATGCCAGGCATGCCTTCGGAGCCGGAGGGCGCCTTCACGTCGGCACGCGCGAGGCGGTGGCCGTCGGTCGCTACCGCGCGCAGCTTCAAGTCGCCGTCGCTTTCGATCGTGTGGAAAAATATGCCGTTTAGATAGTAGCGCGTTTCTTCGGTCGAGATCGCAAACTGCGTGCGGTCGATCAGCATCTTGAGATCGGCTGCCTTCAGCTTGAAGGAATGCGTGAACGTGCCGGCGGTCAGATCGGGGAAATCGGATTCCGGCAGGCACTGCAGCGAGAATTTCGAGCGGCCGGACTGGACAGCCATCGAGCCGCCGTCCGTCGATGTTGCCAAAAGAACTTCCGAACCATCCGGCAGTTTGCGCACAATGTCGTAAAGGAGATGCGCCGGAACCGTTGTGGCGCCGCCCTGCTCGACATTGGCAGGCGTGGCTTCGGTCACTTCGAGATCAAGGTCGGTCGCCTTCATGTCGAGGTTCTGGCCATCGGCGCGCAGCATGATATTGGACAGGATCGGGATCGTGTTGCGACGTTCGACCACCCGGTGAACGTGGTTCAGCGACTTCAAAAGGTTTGACCGCTCAATAGTTATACGCATGGGATGCTACCGCTTTCGACCGTTACTGCCCCAGCGCGCAAAACGCGCCGGAAGATGCTGTCCGGCTCCGGGCCGGAGGAGTGGACAGGCAAAATGGCAGAACTTTGCTGACGAATGCAAGGGGTGCGAGACGCAGCAGCGCTGCAATTGCCGTTTTCCGGGACAATGCGCACAGAAATCCGAACACTTGCTGCGGGCCAAACCCCCGCGCATAAAGGCAGAGAGCCAAAGGAGCCATCGAAATTGAATAATGAGGAAACAGCGGGCGAGGGCGGCAGGCAGCGCGGCTATCGCTTGCACAATGTCGCCATCCCGGCCCGCCCGCTGGAAGCGGCGCTTTATCTTGTCGCTACGCCGATCGGCAATCTGGGCGATATCACGTTGCGGGCACTGGAAACGCTGGCGGGTGCCGACGTGCTCGCCTGCGAGGATACGCGCGTGACCCGCGTTCTGCTCGACCGATACGGCATTCAGAACCGGCCCTTTGCCTATCATGAGCACAACGCCGATGAGGCGGGTCCGCGATTGCTGCAGGCTCTGGAGGCGGGAAGGTCTGTTGCACTTGTCTCCGATGCCGGGACGCCGCTTGTCTCTGACCCCGGCTATCGCCTTGCACAGTCGGCGATCGAAGCAGGTTACCGTGTCGTGCCCATTCCGGGAGCATCGGCGCCGCTCGCCGCGCTTGTCGGCTCGGGCCTGCCGAACGACGCCTTTTTGTTTGCGGGGTTCCTCCCGGCGAAGGACAAGGCGCGGCGCGACCGGCTGGCGGAATTTGTCGCCGCTCCAGCGACGCTCCTCTTCTTTGAATCGCCTCACCGGATCGGCGCGACGCTGGCTGCCGCGGCCGACGTGCTCGGGCCCACCCGTAGGGCGTCCGTTTGCCGCGAACTGACGAAGACATATGAGGAGTTCCGGCGCGGCACGCTCGCGGAGCTTGCCGCGCATTATGCTGAAAACGCCAATGTGAAGGGCGAGATCGTGCTCGTCGTCGGCCCACCGGAAGAGCGGCCGGCGGACGAAGCGGATGTAGGGGCCATCCTTGCCGACCTTGCGACTTCCATGTCGACGGCAAAGGCAGCCGCCGAAGCAGCACGCGTCACCGGATTGCCGCGCAAGGAACTCTACCAGCGCTTGCTTGATATGAAGGCGAAGGACGGGCGGTAGCTAGGACAATTAGCCGGCAAAAGATGGATTGGCCGTGTCTTTCCGGCGCTGTGACGCCGGCATTCGTACCGAGGATCTGCGGTTGGCAGGTTCAATATGTCGAAGAACACCGCTCGTAGCAGCTCGTGCATGGCCTTTCGGGCGAACAGCCACTGACGGCGGCCGTCTCCCGGAAACGGCGCTGGCATTGGAACTGCGTTTCGTAATCACGCCGTAAAAGCTGTATTTCTTCGCCCATGATACCGGCAAGCGCATCGGTGCCGGTGCTGCGATCACTGCTCATCATCCGGCACTCTGAATGGACTGCTAAAATTTTAGCGGCCGCTTGAACGCCTCCGTTACGACTCTCTGCTATTCCGCAATGATTGGGGTAGCAAATTTGGGGGTCTAATGGCCATGAAGCTCATGCTCGCAAGCGCAGTCGCAATGGCCGCGCGTTCGCTGCCGTACGCGGTCGCGCCAACACGCGGCAGGAATTTCGTCGCACACTCCAGCGACCACCTGCCGATGAAATCGACGCCGATCAATCCTGACTGGATCGTCGATGGCAACCCGCAGGCGCGCACGGCCGAACATTCCCGCGGTCATGACGACGCATCGCTCACGGCGATCTGGGATTGCACAGCCGGCGAGTTCCGCTGGTTCTTCGGCTGGGACGAGACGGTGATGATCCTCGAAGGCGAGGTGCACGTCACCGCCGAAGACGGAACGGAACGCACGCTGCGCGCCGGCGACGTTGCGTTCTTCGCGGGCGGCACATGGGCGAACTGGCGGGTTGACAACTACGTCCGGAAGGTCGCTTTTCTGCGCAAGCCCTTCCCCAGGCCTGTGGCAATCCTCTACCGGCTTCGCAACCTTTTGCGCAGCAGCGGCCAGCAGGGTCTCGCGGCCTGAAATCCTTGATGCCCACACCTTGAAGGTCCTGATTGGCCGTTGCGTTTGCTTTGCTTGCGACCTACATCTGTCCGGCACTCACTGAGGGACGGAAATGGCCAAGATCAAGAACGTAGCGGTCCAAATGGACCATGTCGCAGGCATCAACATTGCAGGCGATTCTACTTTCGCCATGGGTCTTGAGGCCCAAGCCCGGGGCTACGCGCTTTTCCATTATACGCCAGAGCGGCTGAGCCTCAGCGACGGCAAGCTTTACGCTTCCGTCGAACCGATGCTGCTGCGCGACGTGAAGGGCGATCATTTCGAGCTCGGTGCGCCCGAACGGGTCGATCTTTCGACCATGGATGTCGTGCTGCTCCGCCAGGATCCGCCCTTCGACATGGCCTACATCACCTCGACGCATCTCTTGGAACGCATTCACCCGAAGACGCTCGTTGTCAATGATCCGGCCTGGGTGCGCAATTCGCCGGAGAAGATCTTCGTCACCGAATTTGCCGATCTCATGCCGAAGACGCTGATCACCAAGGATGCGGCCGAGGTCCGCCGCTTCCGCGACGAGATGGGCGATATCATCTTGAAGCCGCTTTATGGAAACGGCGGTGCCGGCGTCTTCCACTCGACGAGGGACGACCGAAACCTGTCCTCGCTGCTCGAAATGTTCGGCCAGCTCTTCCGCGAACCCTTTATCGCCCAGCAGTATCTTCCCGATGTCCGCAAGGGCGACAAGCGCATCATTTTAGTTGACGGCGAGCCGGCAGGCGCGATCAACCGGGTTCCTGCCGACCACGACAGCCGCTCCAACATGCATGTCGGCGGTCGCGCGGAAGCGACCGAGCTCACGGCGCGTGAAAAGGAAATCTGCCAACGCATCGGCCCGGCGCTCAGGGAACGCGGCTTCCTGCTGGTCGGCATCGATGTGATCGGCGACTACATGACCGAAATCAACGTCACGTCGCCGACCGGGATACGCGAAGTCCGCAAGTTCGGCGGCGCTGATATCGCAAGCCTTCTCTGGGATGCGATTGAGCGTAAGCGCCCATAGGATGTTCCGGCTCCGGCTCGTGGCCCCCTTCGTCTACGCCCTACAACCCTTCGCAACCTGACTGCAGCTGAGACGTGAATTTGTTCCTTTATTGTGTTGCCGATCTCCGCTCGGCGAACTCAATCTGGACGGCACGATTGCACTCGTTGCCGGCGCGCCTCCGGCAGCAATCGGCGCAAATGCGGGGGAAGGGATTGATTTTCCCTGCCGATAGCGGCGGGCGCGGAAATGGTATTCATTGTGCTGAGGAGGTCGACACCTTTAAGGCTTGTCGGCGCAGGTGTGGCGAGCAATGCAGCGAGCCAAGCATCATTCGCAGTTTTGAAGAGATTTTATTGGTGTTTTTCAAACGGTTATCTTGAACCGTACGGCATATCGAAGCGGTGCCGGGGGGCGCCGCGCGTTCTGTATATTCGATGGGGTCTCGGGTATCTGCAACAAACACTCCGGGGTCGGCGTTTAGTGGTAATAAGGTAACCGAAGGCGAACCAATGCCCTACAAGCGGTACGGCTTAGAGGAGAACTCCGACGGCACTTGGCGTGTCATCGACTACCGCGAAGGAAAGGCTGCGGAAACGGACGGAGCGATTCTCGATCGGTTGCCGCACGATACCGCGAGCAACCTTGAATTTATCCTTAACGCCCAAGAGAAGGGAACCGAGACGCGGAAGGGGAAGAGGAAAGCCAAGGCCTCGCCACGCCCAAAGGAACACCTCATGGCAACGGTGCGGTATAGCCATCGCAAGAACCTAAACATCTACTGGACGGTAGTCGATGCAGTCACCGGACAGGCGGTCGTTATCGATGGGGTGGTCATGGATATGCTCTCCGAGGAGGATGCCGAGGAGTTGGTCGAGCGGCTGAACCGCAAGGATGAGGAAGGGAAACCGTTTAGTCGTCCTTAAGTCGGCCCCTGAATGGCTGCTGTAACGGGTCGATCATGCTCCACTCAACGATGCCGAACGGATGCCGGCGGTCCGCACTGCTGCGCCACGCCGCGGAGAAGATGCGGTTTTCGAGCCTGCGGCTATCACCGTACTCAAGGTGGCGCGGTCCGATCTTATCGCCGGCGAACGGCGTCGGCCTGACGAAGGAAGGGGCGGCGCCGAAGCACCCCGATTTCAGCCGGAAGTTCAGTTTCCGAGACCCTCAAAGAGGGCAGTCGAAAGATAGCGCTCGGCGAAGGATGGGATGATGACGACGATGTTCTTGCCGTCATTTTCCTCGCGGCTGCCGATCTTGATTGCCGCCGCCAGTGCCGCGCCTGAGGAAATGCCGACCGGAACGCCTTCAAGCCTGGCGACAAGACGCGCCGTTTCCATCGCCTGCGCGCTGTTGATGGTGACGACTTCATCATAAATCTTCGTATCGAGGATCGCCGGGGCAAAACCGGCGCCGATGCCCTGGATCTTGTGCGGCCCCGGCTGGCCGCCGGAAAGAACCGGAGATTCCTCGGGCTCCACGGCGATTACCCTGATGCCCGGCTTCTTCGACTTCAGAACCTGGCCGGCACCGGTAATCGTGCCGCCGGTGCCGATGCCGGAAACGAGGATGTCGACGGCACCTTCCGTATCGTTCCAGATTTCCTCGGCCGTTGTCTTGCGGTGGATTTCCGGGTTTGCCGGATTCTCGAACTGTTGCGGGATGATGGCGTCGGGAAGCGTTGCGGCAAGTTCTTCCGCCTTGGCGATTGCGCCCTTCATCCCCCGCGGCCCCTCGGTCAATACGAGTTCGGCGCCGAGCAGCGCCAACATCTTGCGTCGCTCGACCGACATGGTTTCCGGCATGGTGAGAATCAGCTTGTAGCCCTTGGCGGCGGCGGCAAAAGCGAGCGCGATGCCGGTATTGCCGGAGGTCGGCTCGATGAGCGTCGTCCTGCCAGGGGAAATTTTGCCTTGCGCTTCGAGGCTCTCGATCATCGCGACGCCGATGCGGTCCTTGACGGAAGCAATCGGATTGAAGAATTCGAGCTTGGCGAGCAGGTTGGCCTTCACGCCCTTTTCCTTGGCCAGCTTATCGAGGCGGACGATCGGCGTATCGCCGATGGTTTCCGTGATCGACGAGTAGATGCGGCCGCGGCCCGGTTTTCTCGACATGGTGCGCTCCCTTCATGATTGTTGGGCGAGAGAATAGGGTCAAAGGCCCAAGCAGGCCAGAGGGGCTTGATCCACGGAAGGGTCGTCCGGGAGAAAAAATCCTTTGAAAACGGTGCTTTGCCGAATGATTTTTTCAGGCTGCGCGTGCAGCGATAAAGGCTGCGGTTCCGGCCAGGATGCTCGCCGCAACCCGGTTGACCGCTTGCAGCGCGCGCGGCTGTTTCAGCATCGTGCGGGCGCGCGACGCAAGCAGCATGTAAGGGATCAAAACCAAAAGCAGCACAACGAAGGTTGCGACTAAAAGTATGCCATATTCTCGAGGGCCGATGTGGTTGATGTCGATTAGTGTCGGCACGAGGGCGACGTAAAAGAGCATCGTCTTCGGGTTGCCGAGCGTCACCAGAAGGCCGGACAGGAAGGATATGCCGATGCTGCTTGATCTGCGCGCGGTAATATCCTGCGGCAAAAGACCTGCCGTCCAGAGCTTGTAGGCAATGTAGCAGAGGTAAAGCACGCCGGCGAATTTGATGAGGAGGAATATTCCGGTGAAGGTCTGCGCCACGAATGCAAGGCCGAGGATCACCGCCGTCAGGTACGTGATGTCGCCGAGAACAAGGCCGAGACCCATGAAGAAGGTCTCGCGAAAATTCGAGCCGAGCGCGCGGGCAACGATCGCGGTGATGCCGGGTCCGGGAATGATCGCAGCGATAAAAAGGGCGCCGCTATAGGCAAGCAGGGCTGCAACGGTCATCTTTGCTCTCCTCAGAGCTTCTCTTACTGATGCTACGGCCCGCTTTCAAGATGAAGTCACACGCTCGAATCAGATAGAAGTGCGCCGAAGGGGAGAAAGCCGATGACAACCGGACTGCTGCTGATCGATGTTCAGAATGCTATCTTGAAAGGCCTCGGAAGCACCAGGCGCCAGCCTTTGATCGACAAGACGCTGGACGAAACGGTGGCGCGTCTCGCAGAGGTTCTCCAAAGGGCCCGCGCGGTGAATGCACCGGTCGTCATCGTCCAGCATGACGGACACGCATCCCACCGTCTTGCGGAAGGCAGCGAAGGCTGGCAGTTGCGCGACGAGATTGCGCCTCAAGATCGCGAGGTCGTCGTTCACAAGCGCAGCTGCGACTCGTTCTTCGAAACCGATCTCCAAGCGCGCCTCAGGGAGAACGGCATCACCAGGCTGGTGGTCGGCGGCTGCATGACCCAGTTCTGCGTCGATACCACCGCGCGGCGCGCCGTTTCGCTCGGCTACGATGTGACGCTGATGTCCGATGGACATATGACGGCCGACATGGGCGAACTCCGCTTCGAACAGATCATTGCCCACCACAACGCCGTGCTCGACGAGTTCGATGCCGGCAGCCATGAAATCCGGCTTGCACAGGCAGCGGCGATCAATTTCGGATAGGTCGCAGCCAACGCCCGGGCGTCCAGCCGAGATTCATTCCCGCTGCCGCAACAAGGATGATTGCCGCACCGAGGATCTGCAATGGCTGCAGTGCGCGACCAAAAGCGAGGCCGTCCACCGCGATCGCAACGATCGGGTAAATGAAGGAAAGTGCGCCGGTGAGATGTGTCGGCAGCTTCTGGATTGCGCCGTAGAGCAGTACATACATCAGGCCGGTATGGACGACGCCCATCGCCACAAGAATGCACCACGATCCGGCCGTTGTAGGCAGGTCCGAAAAGTCGGTCACGGGCGCCAGCATGAGAATGCCGGTCGAAACCTGAATGAGTGCGATCAGGTGCGGCGGCGTGCCCTTCAGCCACTTTGCGGCAAGTGCCGCCAGCGCATAGAAGAAGGCCGCCCCAAGTGCCAGCGCAATACCCAGCCCGTAGCTGCCTGAAATGCCGCCGGCATCAGGTTTGGCTTCGATAATCGCCACCATGCCGGCAAAGGCGAGCGCCAGCCAAAAGAGTTTCGCCAAAGTGATCTTCTCGCCGAGGAATGCGGCGCCGAGCGCCAGAAGCATGAAGGGTTGGGTATTGTAGACGGTGGTCGCGATCGAGATCGATGCGTGCGAATAGGAGGCGAAAAGCAGCAGCCAGTTCGCCACGATGGCGATCCCGCCGAGCACGGCGATGCCAAAGGTTCTCGGCGAGAGAATGCCGGGCCTCAAGAATCCGAGGGCGCCGCAGATGACAAGAAGGCTCGCAGCCCCAAACAGGCAACGCCAGAAAACAACTCCGCTCACAGGCTGGCCGGACATGACGACGAACCAGCCGATCGTCCCCGAAATTACCATTGCCGCCGTCATCTCAACCGTGCCTTTGCCTATATCGTTCTGCATCGCGATCTCCTTTTGTGCTTTAGAGATTATTGTGTTTGGATGCCAATCTCTATAATCTGCAATGCGCGATAATCGAATTTCTCCTAATAATGAAAGGTAAACTCGTATTGACGGCTAACGAAGCATCTCGCCTGGACAGCATCGACCAGCGTCTCCTCGATGCGCTGGCGCAGAACGCGCGCATCTCGCTAAAAGAGCTGGCGCAGGTGGCCAACCTCTCCTCGCCAAGCGCGGCGGAACGGTTGCGAAGGCTGGAGGAGCGCGGCATCGTCACGGCCTTCACGATCGATATCGATCCGGCTGCGCTCGGCTATCCGCTACAGGCAATCGTCCGCGTCCGGCCGTTGCCGGGACAGTTGCATGTCGTCGAGCGCATCATCCAGGAGACACCGGAATTCATCGAATGCGACAAGGTAACCGGCGACGATTGCTTTATCGCCCGCCTCGTCGTCCGCTCGATGGGAGAACTCGACGGTATTCTGGACAAGGTGGCCGAAAGGGCTGAGACCAACACCTCGATGATCAAGGCTTCCCCCGTCAAACGGCGCCTGCCGCCGCTTTCGAGCCGCTGAATGGATGCCTCGCGAACCGTTCTGTCTAGAAGTCCGCCATCGGCGAGAGCATCGCCGGCGACGCGGGCGCGAGATCGGTCGTACTGCGGACCATGAAGGCCGTTCCGCTGTCGAAGGCGAGAGCCTCTCCGCGCCAGTCAAGCTTGTCCGGCGAAAAGAAGACGTCGACCTGTTCGGGCCCCTCGCCGAGCCTGCCGAGGATGACGGCAAGCGGCGGAATTTCCGTAGCGACGACGTCGAGCAGGCCGAAGCGGCCAGACTTCCCGGCTTTCCACGCGATGACGGCTTTCTCCGCGTCGAGCCAGCTCAAACGAACCTCGGGATCGAGTTGGGTATTTATGAGAAACATTGCCGCACTGCCCGAAACGGCCAGCACATCCGAAACCGGTGTCCGCGTCTTCAGCGCCTCCTGCAGCAAAGCGAGATCCGCCTTATTCAATGGATCGAGCTCTCGGGCAGGTTTTCCCGCGGAATATGGTTTCGGTGCTGCCCCGCAATAGCGGTGCATCGGCAGGCTGCGGAAGCCGTAAGGTTCGTAGAGCAAAGGCTTGTCGGTATAGAGCACGATAGCCTCGAACTGCCGACTCTCGCACCATTCAAGCGCCTTACACGTCACGTCGCGGTAAAGCCCGCGTCCGCGCCATGGCGGGCGAACGGCGCCGGATTGGAAGGCGGCCGCGTTGATCTGCCGGCCGTTGACGACGAGCGGCATGGCAAAGGCGGATAGATTGGCGGCAAGCGTGTTGCCGGCGGCAAACCAGCCGAAAGGCATGCTTGTCGGATCCGGGCCGCCGAGCTGCTGCAGCGGCCCGATATCGATGCCGAATGTATCGCCGAGGAGAGAGACGAGCGCTGCCCATGCTGCCCGATCGTCGAAATAGTCCTGACGAAAGGTCAGCCCGGCACTATCGAACGACTTGCTCAAACGCCGGTCGAGCCGAAGCCGCCGGCGCCGCGTGCCGTAGCGCTGCTTTCGGTGATCTCTGCAACGCGCACCTGAGTGACCGGCGCGATCACCATCTGCGCGATGCGCATGCCGCGCGTGATTTCGAACGCGGCATCGCCGAGATTGACGAGCAGCACCTTCACTTCGCCGCGATAGTCGCTGTCGATCGTGCCGGGAGTGTTGAGGCAGGTGATGCCGTGCTTGAAAGCGAGGCCGGAACGGGGCCGGACTTGCGCTTCGTAGCCATCCGGAATTTCGAAGATGAAGCCGGTCGGCACCAGCGCGCGCTTGCCGGGCGCGAGCGTCATCGGCTCGTTATCGGCAACGGCCGCCCGAAGGTCCATGCCCGCAGCACCGCTCGTCTCATAAGAGGGCAGGTCAAGACCTTCGCCATTGGGCAAACGGACAAGGTTGAGCTGCGGACGCATGTCGTTGTGAATGGTCATGCGACATTACTTTGCGCCGGGAGGCCCAAGGTCAATTGCATTGGCGGGCTTTAATCGCTAGATACGCCGCAATTCCACAGGATTCACATCATGGCCGAAAGTCTCGCCGAGGCGGTTTCTCGCCGCCGCACATTCGCTATTATCGCGCACCCGGATGCGGGCAAAACCACGCTCACCGAAAAGCTGCTTCTTTTCGGCGGCGCAATTCAGCTCGCCGGTGAAGTCAAGGCGAAGAAGGATCGCATCCAGACCCGGTCGGACTGGATGAAGATCGAGCGCGAGCGCGGCATCTCTGTGGTGACCTCCGTCATGACCTTCGAATATGACGACAACGTCTTCAACATTCTCGACACGCCCGGCCACGAAGACTTCGCGGACGATACCTATCGCACGCTGACAGCTGTCGACGCCGCCGTCATGGTGATCGACGCCGCCAAAGGCATCGAGCCGCGTACGCTGAAGCTCTTCGAAGTCTGCCGCATGCGCGATATCCCGATCATCACCTTCATCAACAAGATGGACCGCGAAAGCCGCGATCCGTTCGAGATCCTGGATGAGGTGGAGGAGAAACTGGCGCTCGACACCGCGCCGATTACCTGGCCAATCGGCCGCTCCAAAACTTTCTGTGGCTCATATCACCTGGCCACGAACACTGTGCGCGGTTCAGATACGGAAGTGGAAGCAACGCCGGTCAACGGACCTCAGAGCGTCGCTGATCGGTTGCCGGAAAACGAGCGGGTTGCCTTCATCGACGAGACGGAACTGGCGATGGAGGCTTGCCGTCCCTTCGACCGCAAGGCTTTCCTCGAGGGTCACATGACGCCGGTCTTCTTTGGCTCGGCGCTCCGCAATTACGGTGTCCGCGATCTCATCAACGCACTCGGTGAATTCGCCCCGCCGCCGCGCGACCAGGTAGCCGATACCCGCAAGGTGCATGCAAGCGAAGACAAGATGACGGCCTTCGTTTTCAAGATCCAGGCCAATATGGACCCCAACCACCGCGACCGCATTGCCTTCGCCCGCATCTGCTCCGGCAAGCTGGAACGCGGCATGAAGGCACGTCTTGCGCGCACGGGCAAGCAACTGGGTCTCACAGCGCCGCAGTTCTTCTTTGCCTCGCAAAGACAGCTCGCCGATACCGCCTATGCGGGCGACGTCGTCGGTATTCCGAACCACGGCACGCTGCGCATCGGCGATACGCTGACGGAAGGCGAAGCGCTGGTGTTCCAGGGCGTGCCTAACTTCTCGCCGGAAATTCTCCGTCGTGTCCGTCTTGAAGACGCGATGAAGGCGAAGAAGCTGAAGGAGGCCCTGCAGCAGATGGCCGAAGAAGGGGTCGTCCAGCTCTTTTCGCCGGAAGACGGTTCGCCGGCGATCGTCGGCGTTGTCGGTGCCCTGCAGCTCGATGTGTTGAAGGAGCGCCTGCAGGCGGAGTACGGCCTGCCGGTCTCTTTCGAAATGTCGCGCTTCTCCGTCTGCCGCTGGGTATCGGCCGAGCAGCCGGCGGAACTCGAAAAGTTCTTGACGGTCAAACGCGGGGATATCGCCCGCGATCTCGACGGCGACCCGGTGTTCCTGGCGCAGGACAGCTTCTCGCTGCGCTACGAGGCGGAGCGCTATCCGGCAATCAAGATGGTCGCAATCAAGGAGTATCACGTCGCCAAAGCGGCGTGATTTCCAATTACGCGGCGGCGATAATCTCGATTTCGACCAGCCAGTCCTCCCGCAGCGTTTCGACGACGATGGCTGTTGTCGGCACCCGACGCGCTCCGAGCGCCGCCACCCGCGCATTCTGGTTTGCCTCGGCAAAGGATGCATCGCGCAGATAGCTGGTCAGCCGCACGATGTTGTCTGCGGTCATTTGTGCCTCTGCCAAAATTCGCCTGAGGTTCGACCAGATCAGTTGGAGTTGGGAGTCTAGATCGACGCCGGCTGCACCAGCCTCATCAAGGCCCATCGTTCCGCTAACGAAGACAAGACGGTCAGGCTGGCGCACCTCCATGGCATGCACGTAGTCTGACGTGGCGGCGTAGATGCCGTCGTGGGGATTGCGCACGATCATTTCCATTTTCTGCTCCTGTGTAATTACATATGGCTTTGCAGCAATTTTGCCGAATAAAGTTCGGCCGGAAAATGCAGGAGTAGGAAGGGATGGAAAATACAGACGGCATTCGGCAAAAGCGGCGGGAAGGCGCCTGCCTCGATCCGTTCGACCGAAAGATATTAGCAGCTCTCGCCGCCGATGCGGGTCAGAGCTACGCCGTGCTGGGAGAAAAGGTAGGGCTTTCTCCGCCGGCGGTGCACGAACGGGTCAAGCGGCTGAAGCGGTCCGGTGTCATTCGGGATGTGGTCGCCCGGCTTGATGGCACAGCAGTCGGCAAGCCGCTGTTGGCCTTCGTGCATGTGGAGGCGGCGGGTTGGGGAAAGAGCGAACGGCTGCTGCAGATCAGCCGGTTTCCGGAGGTGGAGGAGATGCACTCGGTCGCCGGGGATACCAGCATGATCCTCAAGGTGCGGTTGGAAAATCCGCAAGCGCTCGAATTTCTCCTCGGCCAGATTCATTCCGTCCCGGGCGTCAGCGGCACGCGCAGCTACGTAGCGCTTTCCACGTATCTCGAGCGGCCGGTACAGGCGCAAGTCACGGCCGGGTGGCCCTCTGTGCCGTTGCCGCCGGAATAGTCAGTCGAATTTCACGGCCCCCGTGTTGGCGCCGCAGACCAAGACACAGACGCGTTCATTGCGTACCGGAACATATTTGCCGGAAAGCACCGCTGCGAATGCCGCCGCACCTCCGGGCTCGGCAACGACCCTCGCCCCTTCCCATAGGGCTTTCTGAGCAGCAAGGATTTCGTCGTCCGTTACCAGCACCGGCGGCTGCACGAATTGCTGCGCGAGAGGAAACATCAGTTCACCAACCCGTTTCGGGGCGAGCGAATCTGCCGCAATGCCACCTGCCGGAGCATCCACTGGTTTACCCGCCCTGAAGGCCTCGTAGAGGGTGGGCGCTCCATCGGATTCCACGGCGACGATCTTCACCCGGCCGCGAAACCAGGCGGCGATGCCGCCGACCAATCCGCCGCCGCCGACTGCGACCAGCAATGTGGTGATGTCCGGTATGTCCTCCTCGATTTCCTTGCCGAGCGTTCCTTGACCGAGCAGCGTCTCCGCCTGGTCATAGGCATGTATGGCAAGCGCGCCGCTTGCCTGCTCATGGGTCTCGCTCGCCGCGAGCGCATCGGCGTAACGCTCGCCGCCGATGACCAGATTGGCGCCGTAGGCGCGGATTTTCTCCGCCTTGGCAGGCGAGGTAACGCTCGGCACGAAGATGGTGGCCGGCACGCCAAGCCGCGATGCGGCATAGGCAACGGCTGCGCCGTGGTTGCCGCCGGAGGCTGCCACGATGCCGGCTGTGGGCACCTGCCGCGTAAGGAGGTGGGAAAAGGCGCCGCGTGCCTTGAAGGAGCCGGAATGTTGCAGGTATTCGAGCTTGAGATCGACCTTGAGCGGCGCTCCGCCGAAATCCTCGATGTCGACGCACATCACGGGTGTGCGACGGATATGGGGGCGGATCAGCCCTTCGATTTCGGCAATGCGTTCGGCAGAAAGGGCGATCGGCATGCAGGCTCTCCACGGATTGACAATATTTCGTTACTTGGCAAAATGACGAAATGCAAGATGTTGATATTCTGAAAGCCCTCGCCAATGAACGACGCTTCGTCATTCTCGAATGGTTGAAAGAGCCGCGGGAGCATTTCTTGCCTCAGGTGGATGGCGACCTGGAAGACGACGGTGTCTGCGCCGTGCTCATCGCCGAAAAGCTGGGCATAACTCCGGCAACGCTTAGCGAACATATGCGTATATTGGTGCAGGCGGAGCTGGTACACGCAAAACGTATAAAGCAATGGATCTTCTACCGGCGCAATGAAGACCGCATCGCGGCGCTGAAGCAGGGGCTTTTCGCACGCATATGATCGGTGGGGTCACTCCTGACCCAGCCGCTCGCTTATGAACTCCACCACGGCGCGCACTGATGGCAGTTGACCGCGTCGATGCGGGAGGAGAGCCGTTGTCGTGATATTGCCCGCCGTCCATTCTGGCAGGATACGGATCAATCGCCCTTGCCCTATGGCCTCTCGGCAGACGGAAGTCGGAAGAATGGTGATTCCCATTCCCGCCGCCGCGGCTCTTAGCAGGACGAAAGGTTCGTCGGCCGCCATCACCGGCGGTGGCTTGACCAGCGTTTCGTCTCCTGTGGCGGAAAAAAGCCGCCAGGCCGTCTCGGTGAGGCTGGGCATGACGGCAGCATGCGCCACGAGATCCTCCGGCCCTTGTGGAGCTCCGTGCCTGTCGACATAGGATGGCGCGGCGACCAGCAGAAATTCATGCTCTGCCAATTTACGCTGCACGAGGCTTGAATCGGCAAGCGGCAGCTGATGGCTGCGTACTGCGATATCGAAGCCCTCTTGTACGATATCGACGAAGCGATCGGTGACATGCAGAAAGACTTTAAGCTTCGGATATCGGAGCGCCAGGTCCGGCAGATGCTCGGCCAGCATGAACTGCGAGGTCGGCACCGAGGCCGTGATGCGCACGGTGCCGCTCGGCTCGGCGAGACGCGACCGGACAATGCTCTCCGCCATCTCCGCTTCGATGACGGACGCCTGCGCGTGCTCGAAGAAGTCGCGTCCCAAATCCGTAAGGGAAAAGCTGCGCGAGGTGCGCTGGATCAGTCGCGCGCCCAGCTTCGCCTCCAGTTCCGCAACCCGCTTGCTCACCGTCGATTTGGGAACGCCGAGGCGCCGTCCAGCAGCGGTGAAGCTGCCGCCTTCGACTGCGTGAACGAAAAGGTTGAGGTCGTTGAGGTTAAAGGAGCGCAATTCAATCTTCCAGATTTATAGACTTTGATGTGCATTTTGAGCAGCTGTTCGGCAATCGTCCACAAAACGATATTCTTGTCGTGAAATCAGTTCAATCCCGAAAGGAACGACGAATGTCTCCGATTTTGTTTTACGGCGTGCCGGAAGGCTGCTCTCTTGCCTCCATTGTCGCACTCGAATGGTCAGGCGAGCCCTATCATCTGTGCCGCATCGAGATGCCGGAGGTCGTCTCGAGCGAAGACTATGGGCGGATCAACGCGATCGGCGAAACACCTTCGCTCATGCTTGGCGATGGCCGTGTCATCAGCGAGAGCATGGCAATCCTCAACCACATCGCTTCCGGCCACATCCGCAAGGGTCTCGGCTTTCAACAGGGCAGCGCCGAGTTTGATAGGTTGAACCAGATGCTCGCCTATCTCAATACCAGCTTTTTCAACGCCTTCAGCCCGCTCTGGTACACGATCGAGCATGAGCTGGAGCCGGATGCCAGGAAGGCGCTGACCGCTTATGGCGTTGCCAAGGTCGAGAAGGTCCATAGGGAACTCGAGCAACTTCTTGCCGGCCGCAAGTGGCTGCTTGGCAAAGCACCCAGCCTTGCTGATGCCTATTTCGCCGGCATCGCCCGTTGGAACGATTTCCACACTGTCGTGGATCGCAAGCATTTCCCGGCACTGAACAGCCTCTATGAGAGGCTGCAGGAAAATCAAGCCGTGCGCTTTGCCCTGGCGATCGAACACGAAGAACCGGCTGAAAGCACAGGTGGCTTTCGTGGCCATGTCACGCTGGAAGACGCGATAGGCTATCTGAAGCACGCAGCCTGATTTCCTGCAAAATTATCCGCGCGGGTCATTCCCCGCGCGGATATCGCTGGTTCTCTTCCAGAACGTTAAGGTCCATGTGGTTGCGCATATAGCGCTCCGAGGCCTTCTGCAGCGGCTGGTAGTCCCAGGGATAATAGGCGCCATTGCGCAGCGCTGCATAAACGACCCAGCGGCGTGCCTGGCTTTCGCGCACGGATTGGTCGTATTGTGCGAGGTTCCAGCGTCTATTTGCCTGTTCGGTCAATGCCTTGAGCGTCGCGGTATGGGCCGGGTCGGTAGCGAGGTTCTTGAGCTCGTGCGGATCGGCATCGAGGTCGAAGAGCATCGGCGGGTCTTTTTCGCAGAGCGACAGCTTGTAGCGCCTGTCGCGCAGGCACACGAGCGGCGCGATCGACCCTTCCGCAGCATATTCCATCGGCACCGGGCCACGACTGCCGGTGCCCATGGCGAGGGGGGCCAGATCCTCGCCGTCGGTCCATTTCTCGAGCGAGCTTATGTCGAGACCGGCAAGTCCGGCCAGCGTTGGCGTCACGTCCAGCGTTGAAACCGGCTGATCTATTCGTGTTGCCTTCCAGCCGGGTGCGGCAATCATCAGCGGTACCCGCGCCGAACCGTCGAAGAAGCACATCTTGAACCACAGCCCGCGTTCGCCGAGCATGTCGCCGTGGTCGGAGACAAACAGGATGATGGTGTTTTGCGCCATCCGTCCGCGCTCGAGCACGTCGAGGATCTCGCCGATTTTCTCGTCCACATAAGAGATGCTGGCGAAGTAGCCCCTTCGCGCGCGGCGGATGTGTTCGGGCGTAATGTCGAAAGCCTTGTAGTCGCAAGCCTCGAGCAGGCGCTGCGAATGCGGATCGAGCTCATCGAACGGGATTGGTCCGACCGTAGGGTCGAGCGCCGGGCAGTCTTCGTAGAGATCAAAGAATTTCCGCCGTGCCACGTAAGGGTCGTGCGGGTGCGTGAAGCTGACGGTCAGACACCATGGACGCTCGTCCTGCCGGCGCGAAAGATCGTAGAGTTTGCGGGTCGCGTGGTAGGCGACCTCGTCGTCATATTCCATTTGGTTGGTGATTTCGGCGGCGCCGGCGCCGGTGACCGAACCAAGGTTGTGATACCACCAGTCGATGCGCTCGCCGGGTTTCGTATAGTCGGGCGTCCAGCCGAAATCGGCGGGATAGATATCGGTCGTCAGCCGCTCTTCGAAGCCGTGAAGTTGATCTGGCCCGACGAAATGCATCTTGCCGCAAAGCGCTGTCTGATATCCGGTGGCCCGCAGATGGTGCGCGTAAGTCGGGATGTCGGAGGCAAATTCCGCGGCATTGTCATAGACGCGTGTCCGGCTGGGGAGCTGGCCCGACATGAAGGAGGCTCGCGCCGGAGCGCAGAGCGGGCTTGCCGTATAGGTGTTGGCAAAACGCACGGAACGCTCCGCCAATGCCTTCAGATGCGGCGCGTGAAGAAATTCGGCCGGTCCGTCCGGAAACAGCGTTCCGTTGAACTGGTCGACCATGAGGATGAGGATATTCGGGCGCGCCATGTGTCGTTTGTTCCTGGATATTAGAGGCCGAGCGAGCTTTTCGCCGTATCGGCAGCAGGCTTCCCGTCGAGCGTGGTGAGGCCGGAGAGCCACGGATCGATGGCCTTTGGATTTGCCTTTTGCCATGCAGCTTGAAGCGGCACCGCAGGGGAGGAAGAAGAGGAAGCTGGCAGAGAACCGGTTCGTGGGCGAATTCTTTCCATTGCAGTTCCCTTGTTATTCGAGCAATTTATTGAACATCAGGTTAGTTCCCCTTGTGAAGCAGGCTTTTTTCAATGGGTGATCAAAGGATTTCTTATGGCAGAGCGACCAATTGACCTTGGATGGGTTCGCGTCTTTGCCGCGGTGGGGAAAATGGGCAGTCTCTCGTCTGCGGCCGGAACTCTCGGCCTGACCCAGCCTGCTGTCAGCTATCAGATCCGCCGCCTGGAAGAGCACATGGGCGTCAGCCTGCTTCAGCGGCAGCACCGCGGTGTCGAATTGACGTCGGAAGGCCGCAGGCTTTTCGACGTCACCTCTCGTACGGTTGACGATATCGACATGTTGGTGCGCAGTTTTCGCAGCCAATCCGAACGTCCGGCGATCAGGCTGAGGACGGATTACGCCTTCTCATCGCTCTGGCTGATCCCACGTATGCATACCTTCCGCCTCCTTTATCCCGAAATGGATATCCAGATCGTCGCGACGCAGCGCATGGAGCACGGCCCTCCGGATGGCGACATTGCCGTCGTCTTCGGAACGCGGGACGACTTCGGCAGCAACGCGACGCTCCTTCTGCCGGAAAAGGTCGTCCCGATTTGCACCCAAGGTTTTCTGGATCGAAACGGCCCCTTCTTCGATCCGTTCGAGATTGCCAGGGCGCGTCTTCTGCATCTCGATACGCGCGCACCCTCGCCGTGGTTCGATTGGAAGAGCTACCTCGCCGAGCTCGGCATCAATCGTGATGCGGCCGTAGGGCAGGGCGAGCTCAGTTTCAACACATATTCGCTTGTCGTGCAGGCGGCGATCGGCGAGCAGGGGCTGGCGATCGGCTGGATGGGTCTGGTGGATTCGCTGCTTGCGTCACGTATGCTGGTTACAGCCGGACCGATGTTGGAGGCCACGGACCGTGGCTACTGGCTTGTGCCGCCCAAAGCGCAGAGCGCGGAGACCGATCGGCTTGCCGCCTGGCTGATCTCCGAGGCCGGCATAGACGCGCTCAAGGAGCAAGATCTTTGAGGAAATCCCGGCACCAGCGCGAAACATCGTGTTCGAGCAAATGGTCCATCATCATCTGCCAGCGCTCCTTCCGCTCTTCCAGCGGCATGCTGAGCGCCCTCGCCATCGCGTTTGCCGTACCCTCGATGTCGTAGGGGTTGACCAGCAGGGAGCCTTTGAGCTCGCGGGCAGCACCGGCAAAGCGCGAAAGCACGAGCACGCCCGGATCGTCCGGGTTTTGTGCGGCCACATATTCCTTGGCGACAAGGTTCATCCCGTCCCGCAGCGGCGTCACCAAGCCGACTTTGCCGAGCCGGTAGAGCCCCGCGAGAATGTGGCGTCCCACGGAGCGGTTGATATAGCGTATCGGCACCCAATCGACGGCGCTAAGAGCGCCATTCACCCTGCCGGCTTGCTCGGCCACGGTGCGTTGCATGGCTTCGTATTCAGGCACTTCGGAGCGGGACTTCGGAGTGATCTGCAGATAGGTGACACGCCCTTGCTGTGCCGGGTTGGCCAGGATGAAGCGCTCGAAAGCGTCGATGCGCTGCGTGATTCCCTTGGAATAATCTAGGCGGTCGACGCCGATGATCAGGCTGCGGCCTTCGATGCTTAGGCGCGCTTTTTTGACCATGCTGTTGGTCGCGGCCCTTTGGGCGAATTCGGCAAAGGCTGCAGTCTCGATGCTGATCGCATAGGCGCCGCCCTTGAAAGTCCGTCCGTGGGAGCTGTAGCGGCCTTCGCCGAGTTCGTCGCCGATGCCTTCACGTCTGAGACAGCCGGCGAAATTCTCAAGGTCGTGATCCGTCTGAAAACCGACAACATCGTAGTGCGAGAGGCCGCGCATGATCTGCTCGTGAACCGGCATTGTGAAGAGCACGTCCGCAGGCGGCCATGGAATATGGAGGAAGAAGCCGATGCGGTTCTTCAGGCCCATTTGACGCAGTTCCGCGGCGAGCGGGATCAGGTGGTAGTCGTGCACCCAGATGAGGTCATCGGGTTCGATCAGGGGTGCCAGCCGATGGGCGAAAAAACGGTTGACGCGGAAATAGCCGGCCATCTCCTTGCGGCCGTATTCCGCGAGATCCAGACGGTAGTGGCAGATCGGCCAGAGAACGCGGTTGGCAAAGCCGTGATAGTATTCTTCGACATCTGTATCGGTCAGATCCGTCAGTGCATAGGTGATGTTGCCTTGCTCCAGCCGTGCAAGCGGCTGCGGCTCATGCTCGCCGCTCGACTTTCCCGACCAGCCCATCCAAATGCCGCCGCGCTCTTCAAGGGCTGCCTTCAGGGCGACCGCCAGCCCGCCGGCGGGCGCAATGCCGCCCTTGTCGGGAACGGGCACGCGATTGGAAACAATGACGAGACGGCTCATGCCAGTTCCTTCCATGCAATGAAATACGTCGGGGCGCTCAAATCATCACGAGGCCAATGTCTCAATGATGCCGCGCAGGGCTTCGGCAGAGGGGATGGAGCCGCGCGCTTCGCTCGCAGGCGAAAGCGGCCCGACGCGGATCGAATGGCCGCCAAGCCGGTTGACCGTGCGAAACATCGCTTCGTCGGTCACGTCGTCCCCGATGGCAATGGCGCGTCTGCCGGCAAAGACCGGATGTGCGAGAAAGGCTTCGACCGCGTTGCCCTTGTCGGCGCTGGCCGGACGGATTTCGATCACCATCTTGCCGTGCTGGATCGTCCAGTTCGGTCCGGCTCGACGAAGCGCCTGTTCCATCAATGGTTCGAGTTCGAGCTCCCTGTCCGGCGCAAGCCGATAATGTGCGGCGACCGCCGCTCCCTTATCCTCGATCAGAACCCCCGCCCAACCGGCAGTCTCCGCGATGAGATCCGCCTTCAGCGTCTCGAATTGCGCTGTTACTTCGGCTTTGCGCACGCTTCCGTCCGGGTCGCGCCGCTCGGCACCGTGAAGTCCGGCGATCGGAAAGTGGAACGGCGAAAAAAGCTGGTCGGCATAGTCGAGCCCCCGGCCGGTCACGAGGGCCAGAGCACCTGCGAGCCTTGTCGCCAATGCATCGAGATTTGCAGGCAGCGACGGTGGAACGACGATGTCGTCCGGCGTATCGGCTAACTCGAGCAGGGTCCCGTCGATATCCATGAAAAGAGCCCATTTTTCCGGCTCGGCGGAGAGAACAGCGAGAATAGAGTCTTCCCCTGAAACCGCATCCGGTTTCGAGGCGCTGAGAGACTGCTTCTGGTATGACATGAGGCTCTATCTATGTCAGGCCCCGCTTCAGGCAACCCTAACTTTCCGTTTCGAAGCGCGGCAGGGCTTCGATATTGCCGGTCCAGGGCAGCGCAGAGCTGCACCAGATCTGCTTGCGCGGCGACAGCTCGGCCCGCTCATTGATGGTGCCGACGCGGATGCCGACGAAGGCGTTGTCCTGTCCGATGCGATAGAGATGCGAGCCGCAATCCGGGCAGAAGAATTGCCGGCTGATTGCTCCGCTTTCGCCATGCTTGACATAGGTTTTCGGCGTACCGCGGAGAAGCCGGAAATCCTCCTGTCGCGCAACCGTGCTGACGCGATAGGCCGTCCCCGTCAGCCGCTGGCAATCCGTGCAATGACAGATGCTGACGCGCTGCGGATCGATCTCGGCCTCATAGGCAATCGCGCCGCAATGGCATCCCCCGGAAACGTGCATCGGCTCCTCATTCGGCGATCTGCGCCGCCGGATGCTGGCCATAGAAGGCCTTGGCATCAGCGGTGAAAGCGGCCCGCGCCTGCGCATTTGTGTAGAACATATGGCCGCCGCGATAGACGTCCAGGGTTACACGGCCTTGGGTGAGGCTTTCAGGCAGATGGTCCACGACATAGCGGCTGACCCCATAGGGCGTGACGATATCGCTATATCCATGTGCGATCAGCAAATGAAAGCTTGGATTGGAACCCAGTAGCTCGCGGATGTCGTCCGTAATGCTCGCCTGCAGCCGGTATCCGCTGCCGTGTCCACCGCCCCAA
>NZ_JABEPH010000192.1:0-11525 GCF_013004495.1 Rhizobium sp. SEMIA 4085 | reverse complement strand
GAGGGCGGCCTTCAAAAAGACGGCCGGCACGCTCGGGCCCGGGCAAGCCGTCACGCCCGCCGTTCACTTCAACAATAAAGAGCCGCGGGTCGTCGTACCGACCGTCGCAGTCAGCCCCGGTGCAAATGGGTTCTTTTCTTATGTCGTGAAGGATGAAAAGGTGCAGATGGCGCCCGTCACCGTCGCCCGCGAGAACGGTGGTTTCACCGCCGTTTCCGCAGGGCTCTCCGAAGGCGATCACGTCGTCATCGAGGGACAGGCGCAGCTTGCCGACCAGCAGCATGTCGACGAGCAATTCGATGACAAGGCACTAAACGTCGCCTCCGCCGAGCAGCCGGCTCACCAGACCGAAACCCTGGCGGCGGAGGCAGAACAATGATCCCGAATTTCTGCATCCGGCGGCCGGTTGCGACGACCCTTCTCGCCATCGGCGTGATCCTTGCAGGCCTTGCAGGTTACCGGCTCGTGCCAGTCGCGGCCTTGCCGCAGGTCGACTTCCCGACGATCAACGTCTCGGCCGCGCTCACCGGCGCCTCGCCGCAGACCATGGCGACTTCGGTCGCAACGCCGCTGATCAAGCAGTTCCAGACCATCCCCGGCATCAGCGAAATCAGCGCGACGAATTCGCTCGGCAATACCAGCATCATTCTGCAGTTTGACCTCAACCGCAACATCGATGCGGCCGCGGCCGACGTGCAGGCCGCAATCTCGCACGCGACCCGGCAGTTGCCGGACAACATGACCACGCCGCCGAGTTACCGCAAGACGAACCCGGCCGACGCGCCGGTGATGCTGCTTGCGGTGCAGAGCGATACGATGCCGCGCAGCAAGCTCGACGCCATCGCCGAAGACATCATCTCACCGTCGCTCTCCACCCTGCCCGGCGTCGCCGAAGTGACCGTGTTCGGCGCACAGACCTATGCCGTCCGCGTCGAGGTCGATCCCAACAAGCTGCTTGCCCGCAACATCGGCATCGATACCGTCAACCAGGCAATCAGCGCCGCCAATAGCCAGGTGCCGGTCGGCACGCTGCAGAACGACGCGCAGAGCATGACGATCAACGCCGACACGCAGCGCACCAACGCAGCGGAATTCCGCTCGCTGGTGATCGCAAACCCGAACGGGGCGCCGATTCATCTCGGCGACATCGCCAAGGTGGAAGACAGCGTCGAGAACCAGAATACCGGCAGCTGGTACGACGGTAACCGCAGCATCATCCTCGCCATCCAGCGCCAGCCGGATGCGAACACGGTCGAGGTCGTCGATGCGATCAACGCCAAGCTGCCGACGCTGCATGCCGAGATCCCGTCGTCAGTCACCACCAAGGTCATGAACGATTCCGCCAAGCCGATCCGCGACGCGATTTCCGATGTAAAGTTCACGCTCCTGCTGACGATCGGCCTCGTAGTGCTCGTTATCTACCTCTTCACAGGCCATCTGACCGCAACGGTCATTCCGGGCCTTGCCGTTCCGCTCTCGCTGATCTCGACCTTCGGCATGATGTACGTACTCGGCTACAGCGTCGATAACATCTCGCTGCTCGGCTTGACGCTCGCCGTCGGCCTCGTGGTGGATGATGCGATCGTGATGCTGGAAAACATTCTTAGGCATGTCGAAGAGGGAATGCCGGTCCTCGATGCGGCAATCAAGGGCGCCGGCGAGGTCAGCTACACGATCATTTCGATGTCGGTGTCGCTGATTGCGGTCTTCATCCCGATCCTGTTGATGGGCGGGGTCGTCGGCCGCATCTTCAACGAATTCGGCATGGTCGTCGCAATGGCGATCGTCGCATCCGCCATCGTCTCGCTGACGGTAACGCCGATGCTCGGCTCGCGGCTTTCAAGCCGCAAGTCCAACCCGCCCCTCTTCGTCCGCTGGTTCAATGCGGGCTTTGAACGCACGCTCAGAGGTTACGATCGGGCGGTCGGCTGGTGCCTCGTCCACCGGCCTGCGATCCTTTGCCTGTTCCTCGTTTCGGTCGGCTTGAACGCCTATCTGTTCATGACGCTGCCCTCCAGCTTCTTCCCGACCGAGGACATCGGCCGGCTGAACATCTCCACAAGGGCACGCCAGGACATCTCCTATCCGGCGATGGTAGCCTTGCAGAACCAGGCCGCAGCGATCGTGAAACAGAATCCGGCGGTCAATCACGTCATGTCGATCGTCGGCGGCAACGCGCGCAGCCCGCTCAACAATGGCACGATGTATGTCGAGCTGAAGGACAAGGAGCAGCGTCCGCCGCTTGACCAGACCTTGCGCGAATTGCGGGCCGACATCGCCAAGGTGCCCGGCCTGCAAGCCTTCATCACCCCGCAGCAGAGCCTACGCTTCGGCGGCCGTCAGACCGCAAGCCAGTATCAGCTGGTCGTTCAGGCACTCAGCGCCGAGCAGACCAATCTCTGGGCCAATAATATCCAGCAGGCAATGCGCGGCGATCCGCGCTTCACCGACGTGACAACCGATGCGCAGAACAACGCGCTGCAGGCCAATATCCTCGTCGATTCCGAAAAGGTAGCCGCCTTCGGCATCGACAACAGCCAGCTGCGCACGACCCTGCAGGAATCGTTCAGTGGTTATACGGCAGCGCAAATCCAATCCACCGGTGACAGCTACGACGTCATCGTCGAATACGATACCAACAAGCCCTGGGACGATCAGAAGCTTCAGGACATCCGGGTCGCCTCAACCAACGGCACGCTGGTCCCGTTGTCGAATTTCGCGAGGGTCGAGCGAAACACCGGGCCGGTGACGATCAACCAGACAGGTCAACTCGTCTCGACGACGGTTTCGTTCAACCTGCCTGCCGATGCGGCGCTGGGTGACGCAACAGCCGCGATCGACCAGATCAAGAAGGACATCAACATGCCGGCGGACGTCTTCACGTCCTATGGCGGTACGGCGGAGATCTTCGAGCAGTCGCAAGGAAACACGCCGCTTCTGATCCTCGCCGCAGTGCTGACGATCTATGTGGTCCTCGGGGTTCTCTACGAGAGCTTCATCCACCCGCTCACCATTCTGTCCGGCCTTCCGGCCGCCGCCCTGGGCGCGCTCTTGGCTCTGAAGGTGATGGGTTTCGACCTCTCGATCATCGCGCTCATCGGCCTCCTGATGCTGATCGGCATCGTGAAGAAGAACGCGATCATGATGATCGACGTGGCGCTGGAGAACCTGCGCTCCACATCGATGTCGCCGGTGGAGGCCATTCACGAGGCCTGCGTGCGGCGCTTCCGGCCGATCATGATGACGACCTTCTGTGCGCTTCTCGGCGCCCTTCCGATCGCGCTCGGCACCGGTGCCAGCTCCGAGCTGCGCCAGCCCTTGGGTGTCGCCGTCGTCGGCGGCCTCGTCGTTTCCCAGGCTCTGACGCTCTTCATCACGCCGGTTATCTTCATCGAGATGGGCCGGCTGAACAGCTGGCTTCAGAGGCTTTGGCAGCGAAAGGAAGCGGTGCCGGACGAAGAGGAGCCGACGGCGATCGCGGCGGAGTGATCTTTCGGTCGGGCTTTCGCGCATTGCTTCTCACCCCAACCCTCTCCCGCCTGCGGGGAGATGCGGACGCGCCTCGCTCGACGTTGGAGAAGTGGGCAAGCGAGCGGGGCATATCGCCTTCGCCGCGACTACGGGAAGAAGGCGCCGGCAAGGCGGATGGGGGGCCACCACCAGATTGGCACAACGCCCGACGCCTTCCCTCTTGAATGTGTCGCCCCTCTATGGCATCACGCGCCCTCCTAAATTTTGGGCGCGCGTGCGTCCTTCATGCGGAGCAAGGCTCCGGTCTCAATCACAATCGGCATGAAGAGGTGCGGGCATGGCTCAGGCGCTGGGTTTCGACTTCGGCACGACGAATACGGTTCTCGCAACGGCCAATGGCGGGACGACGCATTCCATGGCGTTCACCAGCGCTGAAGGCACGGCCGACAGCATGCGCACGGCGCTTTCCTTCATGAAGGATCCGCAGCTCGGCACATCGGCCCTGAAGGTCGAGGCCGGGCATGCGGCAATCCGCCAGTTCATCGACAATCCCGGCGACTGCCGCTTCCTCCAGTCGATCAAGACCTTCGCGGCAAGCCCCCTCTTCCAGGGCACGCTGATCTTTGCCAAGCGCCACAGCTTCGAAGACCTGATGGACGTCTTCATCCGGCGGCTGCGCGCCTATGCGGGCGAAAACTGGTCGAGGGATGTGACGCGCATCGTGACAGGGCGGCCGGTGCACTTCGCCGGCGCCAATCCCGATCCGGCGCTTGCAACCGAACGCTACAACAAAGCGCTCTTGCGCTTCGGCTTTCCGGAAATCCATTACGTCTACGAACCGGTTGCCGCCGCCTTCTACTTCGCGCAGAACCTGAAGTCGGACGCGACGGTGCTCGTTGCCGATTTCGGTGGGGGCACGACGGACTATTCGCTGATCCGCTTCGAAACCGTTGCCGGCAAGCTGACGGCAACGCCGGTCGGCCATTCGGGCGTCGGCGTCGCGGGCGATCATTTCGACTACCGGATGATCGACAACATCGTCGCGCCGCAGATCGGCAAGGGGAGTCATTTCAAGAGCTTCGACAAGATCCTTGAGGTGCCGTCGAACTATTATTCGAGCTTCGGCCGCTGGAACCAGCTTTCGATCTTCAAGACCTCGCGCGAATTCGAGGACCTGAGGAAACTGGTCCGCACGGCGCTCGAGCCGGAGAAGCTCGAAACCTTCATCGATCTCGTCGATCACGACGAGGGCTATCCGCTCTATCAGGCGATCTCGGCCACCAAGATGGCACTGTCTTCGGCAGACGAAGCACCATTCGATTTCGGCCCGCTCGGCCGCGGCGGCCATCGCATCATTCGACGGAAGGACTTCGAAAGCTGGATCGCGGAGGATCTGGCTCGTATCGAAGGCGCGCTGGACGACGTTCTGGAGAAGACAGAGACCAAGCCCGGCGACATCGACAAGGTCTTTCTGACCGGCGGCACATCCTTCGTGCCTGCCGTCCGTCGCATCTTCACCGAACGCTTCGACGCCGGCAAGATCGAGACCGGCGGCGAGCTTCTCTCCATTGCCCACGGGCTTGCCCTGATCGGCGAACGCGACGACATCGCGCAATGGACTGTGCAATAGCCGCAGAGCACGGTACCCGCCCTTTCATTGCTGCTGCCACTTCGCTAAGGTCGCCGTATGGTTTCCGTCAACGAACTTTCCCCGGCCGAGCTTGCCGCGCTTCTGCATTTCCATGCACAAGCCGGCGTCGAATGGCTGCTGGAGGAGGAGGCAGTCGACCGCTTCGCCGAGTTCGAGGCGATGAAGGCGGCGCGGGCCAACGCCGCTGCTCCTCCGCAAAGCCCGACCCAGCCCGAGCGGCCAGCGGTGGCGCAACGTCAAGCCGCAGCGCCGGCTGAGCGCGCAGCCCCTCGACCTCAGCCTGCCATTCCTGATGGCGAAGCCGTGCAGCACGCGCGCTTTGCGGCCGAGAGTGCGCGTTCGCTCGGAGAGCTCAAGACCGCGATCGAGGCCTTCAACGGCTGCAATCTCAAGCACAGTGCGCGTTCGACGATCTTTGCGACGGGCAACGCTGCAAGCGGCATTATGGTGATCGGGTCGGCACCTGGCGCCGACGACGACCGCGAGGGCACGCCTTTTGCCGGGCGCGGGGGAGAACTTCTCAACAGGATGCTGGCGGCCATTGGGCTTGATCGGGACGGCATTCTTCTGACGCAGGTCATTCCTTGGCGTCCGCCAGGCAACCGTGTCGCCTCTGTCGCCGAGATGGAAATCTGCCGTCCCTTCATCGAACGCCAGATCGCGCTTGCCGAACCGAAGGTAATCCTGCTGTTCGGCAATTTCGCCGCCCGCTTCTTCTTCGGCGAGAGCGACACCATCCACGGCCTGCGCGGGCAGTGGAAAGAGATCGGTGCCGGGCCGCTGACGATACCGGCAATCGCAACGCTACACCCGCAGGATCTCCTGACCGCGCCGATCAACAAGCGGCTGGCTTGGAGTGATCTCCTGGCGTTTCAGGCACGGCTTAAGTCGCTCGAACTGATTAGAAAATAGACAAATATTAAGTTTTCATGAAACCACCCATGCATTTGTCGCATGGCTGTATCCTATTTTGGCGCATTGCAGAATCGATGCTGCACTGCAATATATACCCTGTCTTGGGAGGAATCTGACAGGAACCAAGGCAATGAACGCAAGTTTTCGTCCTATACACTGCGGGTTTGAAACCCTCCGCCTGGCGAGTGATCCGGCTCGCACCACGCAAGGCTACAGCCGCTTGGGCTTTGCGACCAACGAGCAGATGATCGCCCGCGGGACCGGCATCGGCGGCCGCACGACGCGGCCCTCCGCAATCTTCGTGGATTTCCAGGAATACTGAGATGAGCGCGGCCCGGCCCGGGCGCGCGATCGGAGTTTTTTGATGTCTGCAGTACTCGTTTCGCTTCTGCGCAATATCGACACGATCGAGCATATCCGCGCTGCCGTCTGCGCCGCGAGGGAGTATCAGCGCGAGCTTTCCACCGCAGAGCCAGGCCCGCTGGTCAAAGAAATCGCGGCGATCGCGCTTTAAGCTTGCGCCAGCATTTTGGCCGGCACGCATTCCAGCCTTGCCCGGGCAACGTCAAAGGCGTCCTCGACATAGGCAAACTTGACAGCTTGCCAGCTGCAATATTCCCTGACGAAATCGCGCGACACCCATAACTGCGTCTTCCTGGGCTCGTCGTACCAGCCAAGGCAGCCTTGTTGCACCGCCTTTGCAAAGAGGCGCTGGAGGTGCGTTCGCGACATCATGAAATCGCCGGCCAGATTGCGCGTTTCGACGCGGCCGACATCGAACCTTTCCGTGTCGCCACCATTAAGGTCAATTCGAGCCATGAGATGGTCCACGACCAGACCGCCCGCTTCCGTCCAAAGAAAGAGCGCAATTGGCTCCGGCGGCTCCCGCCAGGCCGCATCTTCGAGGCAGCCGCGGGCAACGAGCGGCTGGGCAATCCGAAGGAGCTCTGGATGGGCCTGCAGGCAGCCGGCGCGATCGCCGTGGTCCAACATGTCGAGGGCGGCGAGATTGGCGAGAAGCCAGCCGTACATTGCCTGATTGCTGACTTCGGCCGGTTCGAAATGACGCGGGCGGCGGCGCTCTTCACCCGGTGCATGGGTGATGAAGCGATAGGTGAAGAGCTCTTCGATGAAGTTCAAAACCGTGTTGCGGCTCGCGACCTTGTGTCGTGTTATCAGCGTCGTCAGCGAAACTGCGGAAAGCCCCGAAGAGGGATCGCCAGGATCGTACTGCATGGCGAGCGCATAGGCGGTCTGCGTGAGGAGCCAGCGCTGGTGGGAGGTGAGCAGACGGGCAAGGCGCGGACCGGCTTGGAACATGCCGCGCAGAGCCCCGGCCAGATGACGGATGCTGAGCAGAAAATCAGGGTGCCGCGCCAGTTCTTCTGCCGTAAATTTCATGGGCGTCCCGCTCGCAAGCCAGCGTTCGCAGCAGCTAAGCACTTGGACCAGGATCCGGCATCAGCGGCCAATCAGACATGCAAGGCTTTGAATAAATGAAGTTTCGTCATATTTAGAAACCATATTTGGGGGCCGATTGGTATCCTTAAATTTCGCCAGTGCAACCCGGCCGGGTTGGACAATCGGCAGGCGGCTTTTCTGCCTTGATCCGATCAGGGCTGCGGCGTACCGGCTTTGCGGGCTTTGCGGCGTTCCAACCCGAGTTGATGCTCGCGGTAGATGATGAATATGCCGGCTGCGATCACAATCGCCGTTCCGATCATCATATGGACCCCCGGGACATCGCCAAACACGAAATAGGCGACAATGCCGCCAAGCAGGATCGACGTGTATTCGAACGGCGCCACTGTCGACACATCAGCGTGACGGTAGCTCTCCGTCAAAAGGATTTGTCCGATGCCACCGCAAAAGCCTGCGCAGACCAGCAGAGACTTCGTGTTGAGATCGAGCAAGGCCCAGCCGAACGGCAGCGTCGCGAGCGAGAAGATCGAGGCGATCATCGAAAAATAGAGAACGATCGTCGCCGTCCTTTCCTCTTCGACGAGCTTGCGGACCTGGATCATCGCCATGCCGGCAAGCACGGCGGACATCAGGACGCACAACGCCCCGACCCCCTGCTCTGCCTCCATGCCGCCCTGCCTGAACAGCGTAAGCTTGGGCCATGAGACGATGGCAACGCCAATGATACCGAAGAAAACCGCACTCCAACGGTATATTCTAACTGTCTCCCCGAGGAAGACTGCCGCGAAAATGACCGCGACCAAGGGTGTCGCATAGCCGAGCGCAATCGCCTCCGGCAGCGGCAGATGCAGGAGGCCGTAAAACCCGAAGCCCATGGAAAGGATGCCGATCGTGCCCCGCTTTAGATGGCCAATCGGATTTGCCGTATGGAAGGCCGCCCGCAACTGTCGGCGATAAGCAAGATAACCCATGATCGGGAAGAGCGCGAAGAAGGAGCGATAGAAGGTCACCTGCCCCGGCGCGACATCGGAACCGGCGAGCTTGATGAAGGTCTGCATGCCGAGAAAGACCACCACCGATGAGACCTTCATCAGGATTCCTCTCATCGGGTTTTCGAAAGCCGACTGCATGTCAGAAACTCGTGCGCCAGTTATTTGAAGCGGGGAGATACGTCAGACTCGACGCAACCTGACTGTGGCAGGGGCTGCGCTCGAAGAACAGTCCAAAAGCGAAAAAAGGCGCCGGCGCATCCAGTTCTCCCGCATTACGGCGCACAGTTGCACAAAAAATTAGCATAAAACAGATGTGCCCAAAAATGTTTGCTTGAACATTTCAACTCTTAATCTTTTGAAAACCATAAACTCGCATTGATTTCAGCAGTATCGCACCAATCGCTTTCATAACCGCCACCTCAATTGTTGCCAGGATCACCTCCATGATGCCGCTTAAGACAAGCGATCAGACACAGCAGACCGCAACGCCGCGTTCCATGCGCATTGTGACGGAAGGGATCGGTACTGATCTTGAGCATTTCAGTTTAGCCAACACCCATGTGGTAAAGCAGATCAAGCTGCTGGCGATCAACGCACTGATCGAGGCCGCTCGCGCGGGCGAGACCGGCAAGGGCTTTGCCGTCGTTGCCAACGAGGTGCAGCGTCTGGCGCAGGTTGCAAGCGATATCGCGGGAAAATTCGAGAGCAACGTCCTTGGCCGCATCGGGCTGTCGCGGACGATGGCGGAATCGCTGGTGAACGAGATGGAAGGCGTGAGGTTGACGGACCTTGCGCAAACCCTCGTCCAGCTTATCGTGCGCAACCTCTTCGAACGGACGGCCGACGTGCGATGGTGGGCAACCGATACCGCATTGTGGCAGGCCCTGCAGGAGCCGGGCAGCGACAAGACACGCTTTGCGTCCGAGCGGCTCGGCGTGATAAACCGGTTCTACACGGTCTATCTGGACCTCGTGCTGACCGATCTTTCCGGACGTATCGTCGCCTCGGCAAATCCCCAGTTCCAGCGCAAAGTCACCAACCGTTCGCTTGCCGGCGACGCCTGGTTCCAGGCGGCGGCGCATTGCAAGTGCGGCGACGACTACATCGTAGACGAGGTCCGCCCCAGCCCGCTGCACGACGGCCGGACCGCGCTTGTCTATGCCACCGGCGTCCGCGAAGGCGGCAAAGTCGACGGGGCGATCGTCGGGACGCTCGGCGTCTATTTCGACTGGCAAAACCAGGGACAGGCGATCGTCGACAAAGAGGCCAACTTGCCGCCGCAGGTCGCGCAAAAGACGACCGTCATGCTGCTCGATGGTGCAAGCAGGATCATCGCCGCAAGTAATCCGGCGCTTCTCTTCACCCATTTCGCGCTGCAAAATCAGACAGGCAAATCCCGCGGCAGCTATTACGACAACAACGGGTCGATCGTCGCATTTGCGAAGACCTTGGGATACGAAGACTATGACGGTCTCGGGTGGCACGGCGTCGTCGTCCAGCGGACCGAAGACGATGCTGTCATAAAGGCCGCGCTCAATCTTAGATAGTGCACGCCCATCCGCTCGTCATCTAAGCATCTCCGCCAATTGCGGCCATCAAAACTTGCACTCCCTCCATTTCGCTTTAAGTTTAGTTCAGACTTTAATGTGATGATGCTGCAAAACCTATGGCAGAGCATTCGCGTCTGTCCCAGCCCATATCGATAAAGGTCTTCAGGGAACACTATGCGTACAGACACGGGCCAGGTCATCAATCTGGCAGATTACCGCCCCACCGATTTCGTTCTGGAACGCGTGGACCTGACCTTCGACCTTGATCCCACAGAAACAAAAGTCGAAGCGCGATTGATCTTCCATCGCCGCGAAGGTGCCGACCCGAAGGCGCCGCTCGTTCTCGACGGCGACGAGCTTTCACTTTCCGGCCTGCTCTTCGACCAGATGGAAATGCCGGCCGAGCAATATACGGCGACAGCCGATAGCCTGGCCGTCTACAACCTTCCCGCAGCCGACCCCTTCGAACTGACGATCTCGACGATCATCAATCCGCAAGCCAATACCCAGCTGATGGGCCTCTACCGCACCGGCGGTATCTACTGCACCCAATGCGAGGCCGAGGGCTTCCGCCGCATCACCTATTTCCCAGACCGTCCGGATGTCCTGGCGCCCTATACTGTCAACATCATCGCCGACAAGGCCGCCAATCCGCTTCTGCTTTCCAACGGCAACTTCCTCGGCGGCGCCGGCTATGGCGAAGGCAAGCATTTCGCGGCCTGGTTCGATCCGCATCCGAAACCGAGCTATCTCTTCGCGCTCGTCGCCGGCGATCTCGGCGTCATCGAGGACACGTTCACGACGATGTCCGGCCGGGAGGTTGCCCTGAAGATCTACGTCGAGCATGGAAAGGAGCCGCGTGCAGCCTATGCCATGGACGCCCTGAAGCGATCCATGAAGTGGGACGAGGAGGCCTTCGGACGCGAATACGATCTCGACATCTTCATGATCGTCGCCGTTTCCGACTTCAACATGGGGGCGATGGAGAACAAGGGCCTCAACATCTTCAACGACAAATATGTTCTCGCCGATCCGGAAACCGCAACCGATGCCGACTACGCCAATATCGAAGCGATCATCGCGCACGAATACTTCCACAACTGGACCGGAAACCGCATTACCTGCCGCGACTGGTTCCAGCTCTGCCTCAAGGAAGGCCTGACCGTCTATCGCGACCATGAATTCTCGTCCGATCAGCGCTCGCGTCCGGTCAAGCGCATTGCCGAGGTCCGGCATCTGAAGTCGGAGCAGTTTCCGGAGGACGCCGGCCCTCTCGCCCACCCGGTTCGCCCGACGAAATATCGGGAAATCAATAACTTCTATACAACAACGGTCTACGAGAAGGGCAGCGAAGTCACCCGCATGATCGCCACCCTGCTCGGCAAGGAGACCTTCAAAAAGGGCATGGACGTCTATTTCGATCGCCATGACGGCCAGGCGGTCACGATCGAGGATTTCGTCAAGTGCTTCGAGGATGCGAGCGGCCGCGACCTTGCGCAGTTCTCGCTTTGGTAACACCAGGCC
>NZ_JABEPH010000191.1:0-11529 GCF_013004495.1 Rhizobium sp. SEMIA 4085 | reverse complement strand
GCACGTAGGTCGAATTGAACGGTCCGCCTTCGGTCATCAGATAGACCTGGTCGAAGATCTTCAGCTGCAGGATGAGCTGGAGCGTGAGAACGAGCGCCGTGACCGGCCAGATCAGCGGCCAGGTGATGCGGCGGAAGCACTGGAGGCGCGTCGCACCGTCGAGCATCGCAGCCTCATAATAATCCTGCGGAATATTGCGCAGGCCGGCGATGAAAAGCAAAAGGTTGAAGCCGTTCGTCCACCAGACCGTGACGAGGGCCACCATCGGCATGGCCCAGCCGGGATCTCGGAAAACACTGATGCGCTTGCCGGTGAAGAATTCGATGATGTACTGCGCGATGCCGAACTGCTGGTCGAGCACCCATTGCCATATCTGGGTCACGACAG
This sequence comes from Rhizobium sp. SEMIA 4085, assembly GCF_013004495.1. Classification (NCBI taxonomy): domain Bacteria; kingdom Pseudomonadati; phylum Pseudomonadota; class Alphaproteobacteria; order Hyphomicrobiales; family Rhizobiaceae; genus Rhizobium; species Rhizobium sp. SEMIA 4085. Next base: position 11,142 of record NZ_JABEPH010000191.1, on the reverse strand, counting down.
AAACCGGCAGGATATAGGGAATGAAGAAAAGCACGAGTATCAGGCTCTGCAGCCAGCCCTTCAGCCGCACGACCATCAGCGCCAGACCAAGGCCGATCAGCGTATTCGGAATGACGGTCAACAAGACGAAATAGCCGGTGTTCCATACGGACGTATAGAAGAGCTTCTGGCCGAAAAGCTTCACATAGTTGCCGAAGCCAACCCACTGCCCCACGCCGATCAGTGGCGCGTCGGTGAAGCTCAAGGCAAACATCTTGTAGACCGGGTAGGCAAACACGACCAGATAGGCGGTCAGAAACGGGGCGATCATGATGATCGCCGTCAGCGTCTTGCCTCGTCTTTCGCTGCTGAACACTAAGCATCTCCTTCAAGCGCAAACGCCGGCCGGAGGGTCGCTCCGGCCGGCGAATTCTCACATCTGGCTCTGCAGTTCTTCGCGCATCTGCTCGATCGCGTCTTCCGGTTCGAGCTGCCCGTTCAATGCCGGAACCACGAAGTTCTGCGTCGCTTCGTAGATCGGGCCTGCGACGCCTGCGAGTTTGGAGACCGGATCGAAGACAGCCGTGTCTGCGAGCTTCGCATAGGTTGCATTCGGCTGCATTTCCTTGAATTCCTTGCTGTCGGTCACGGGCTTATAGGCCGGAATGTGACCCGCGCTCGCCCAGGAGATGCTGTGCTCGTTCATCCAGTTGATGATCTCGAGTACGATCTTCACCTTCTCCGGAGCGATCGGCCTGGAATCGCTGTTCGGGATCGCGAAGGAGTGCGAGTCCGCCCAGGTCGCCTGCGTACCCATGAGGTTCGGGATTTCGATGGCACCCCATTCGAAACCGAGATTGCCGTTCTTCTGCAGGTCGACCATGGTCGGCACCTCCCAGACGCCGTTGATATGCATGGCGGCCTTGCCGGAGGTGAAAAGCGCAATCGAGGCTTCATAGGAAATCAGTTTCGGCGAATAGCCGGTGGAGACCCAGTGCGCCATGGTCTGCAGCGCCTTGACGCCGGCATCGCCGGGCAGGATCTCGTCTGCGTCGATGAACTTCGCGCCCTGCTGTGAAAGCAGGGTATAAAAGACGCGCCACATCGAACCGCCTTCGTCGGTATGCAGCGACAACGGATACTCGACCTTGCCGGTTGCCTTGATCTTCTCGAGCGCGGCATTGAAATTGTCGAGCCCTTCGAGACCCTTGGGCAGACCGTCGTCGCCCAGCAGCCCGGCCTCTTTCAAAATGGTCTTGTTGTAGTAAAGGACGATCGAATGAACGTCGAAGGGAATGCCATAGACCTTGTTGTCAAACGTCGCCTGCTTCCAGGCAGCATCGACGTAGTTTTCCTTCTTGATACCGGCCGAAGCGAGCTCTTCCTCCGAGAAGGGCCGCAGGATGCCGGTCGGGACGGCGAGCGGATAACGCGACATATGATAGGTCATGATGTCGGGCTGCTGGCCGACGGCTGCCGACGTCTGCACCTTGGTATAGAAGGGAACGCCCCATTCAAGCGTCGTCGCGTTGATCTTGATGTCCGGGTGGGTATCGTTGAACTCCTTGATGAGCGCCTTCATGCGGATACCGTCACCTCCGCTTAAGAAATCCCACCAGGTAATATCCGTCTGTGCGAATGCCGCTGCCGAAGGCAGCAATGCGATTGCCGCCGAAACGGCCAGTTTCAATAGTCTTTTCATGTCGGGTCCTCCTCGATAAATTCATGGGTTGTGACCATCCCGCGGTACGGAACGGTCTTGGCCGCAGACCTCCTCCAAGGCCCGCATCCTCATCTTGCATTCACTTCCGAAATCCGGGCTCAGGCACCCGAATTGCGGCTATCAGCTGAGCCTCCTGCCTTCGCTGTCGAAGGCCAGCATTTCGGGCACCCTCAAAGAGAGGCTGATCTTTTCCTTGGGCTGCGGGCGGCTGTCTCGGCACTCGACCGTCATTTCCGCGCCACTCGCAGTCAGTATGTGCAGATAGCCGGTGCCGCCGAGCTCCTCGGTGAACTCGGCCACGGCCGCAAGCGTCACAGTGCCTTCGCCCGCCCCGAGCCCGATATGCTCCGGACGGACGCCGACATAAACGCAGGTGCCGGCAGCAACACCCGTACGCGTCGGCAGATCGAACGGCTGGCCGGGCGCGTCTTCAAGCTCGACCCGCAAAAAGCCTTGCCCCGCGTTTACGACTTTTGCCTTCAGAAAGTTCATACCCGGCGAGCCGATGAAGCCTGCGACGAACATGTTTTGCGGATCGCGATAGAGCTCAAGCGGCGCGCCGACCTGCTGGACGACGCCTCCTTTCAGCACGACGATCTTGTCGGCAAGCGTCATCGCCTCGACCTGGTCATGCGTGACATAGACCATGGTCGCGCCGATTTGCCGGTGCAGGCGGGCGATCTCCATGCGCATCTTTACGCGCAATTCGGCGTCAAGATTGGACAGCGGCTCATCAAAAAGGAAGACGCGCGGCTCGCGCACGATCGCCCGGCCGATCGCCACGCGCTGGCGCTGGCCGCCGGAAAGCTGGCTTGGCTTGTGATCCAGATAGTCACCGAGACGCAGAATGTCCGCCGCCGCCTTGACCTTCTGCCGGATCTCCGCTTTCGGCCGACGAGCGATCGACAGGCTGAACGCCATGTTTTCGAAAACGGACAGATGCGGATAAAGCGCATAGGACTGGAAGACCATCGCCACGCCGCGCTTGGAGGCTTCCCTGTGCGTCACGTCGTCGTTTTCGATGCGGATTTGTCCGCCGCTCGTCTCCTCCAGCCCTGCAATCATTCTGAGCAACGTCGACTTTCCGCAGCCCGAGGGACCGACAAAAACCGCGAACTCGCTCTGTTCGATCTCGATATCGACGCCATGAATGACCTTGAACGAGCCGAACGACTTGCTGACATTCGTCAGCTTGATACCAGACATGCATCCTCCCGATTGTCGTTTTCATCGGAGCGGCTCCTGCGCCGCCCCGATGGCAATCAGTTCACGCCGAAGCGACAGACAGCAGAATGAAATGATAGGATTTTGCCGGCAGGGCCCCGATGAGCGCACCCTCGTCGGTGATGGAAAGACCTGTGCCCGGCCTTGGGACGATGCGCTCCTGGTTCTCGACCGCGTTCCTGGCTTTCAGATCCTCGCCCGTCATGACGTGATGCTGCACGATCTTGAGACCCTTAAAGCCTTGCAGGTCGACGCTGAGGTCCATCGCCTCGTCGAGGCTGCGGTTGATCGCAAAGAGCGCTATGGTCTTGCCATCGTCGTGCAGCACCGCCGACAGATCGAGATAGGGCACGTCCTGCGCGACCTCGCAGTCGTAAGTCGGGCCGGATGACGACACCGTCAGCGCGGTGCCGCGACCGTATTTCGAGGCAAATTGCAGCGGATAATAAATCGACTGGCGCCATGCCGGACCGCCGGCCTTGGTGAGGATCGGCGCAATCACATTGACGAGCTGCGCCATGCAGGCGATCTTGACCCGGTCGGAGCGGCGGATGAAGACATTGATCAGCGAAGCGACGAAAATCGCATCCTCGAGATTATAGAGTTCTTCGAGGAGCGGCGGCGCTTCCGGCCAATCCCAGCTCGCGATACGCTCACCGTCTTCCTTGCGGTCGTGATACCAGACGTTCCATTCGTCGAAGCAGATCTTCACGTCGCGCTTCGACCGCTTCTTCGCCTTGATGTAGTCGATGACGCCGCCGATGGTGACGATGTAGCGATCGAGCTCGATCGCCTTGGCATAATAGTTCAGCGTGTCGTTTTCTTCGTTGCCGAAGTACTTGTGCAGCGAAATGTAGTCGACGCTGTCATAGCTCGCATCGAGAACCGTCGCCTCCCATTCGGGATAACTCTTCATCTTGTCGTTGGACGAGCCGCAGACAACCGTCTCCAGGGTCTTGTCGAAATATTTGAAGGCCTTGCTGACTTCGTTGGCGAGGTGGCCGTACTCGGCAGCACTCTTGTGGCCGACCTGCCAGGGACCGTCCATCTCGTTTCCGAGGCACCAGATACGGACATTGTGCGGGTTCTTGTAACCGTGCTTGGCGCGCAGGTCGCTCCAGTAGGTTCCGCCCGGATGATTGCAATATTCGAGGAAGTTGCGGGCATCGTTCAGGCCGCGCGAGCCGAGGTTCATGGCAAGCATCATCTCGGTGTTGGCAAGCTTCGACCAGTCGGCGAATTCGTTGATGCCCACTTGGTTCGTTTCACGTGTTCGCCACGCAAGATCAAGCCGGGTGGGACGCTGGTCCCGCGGGCCGATACCGTCTTCCCAATGATAGGCCGAGACGAAATTGCCACCCGGATAACGCACGATCGGCATGTCGAGATCGCGCACCATATCAAGAACATCGGTTCGAAAGCCGTCCTTGTCCGCCTTCGCATGGCCCGGTTCGTAGATCCCGGTGTAAACGGCGCGGCCCATGTGCTCAAGGAAGGAGCCGTAGACCCGCTTGTCGACGGTCGAAATCGTGAATTCCCGGTTGAGGGTGGCTTTTGCCCGCATGAATCTTCCTCGTTCATTGAATTTGATTTTTCCGCAAGCTAGACTCGGAAATTTTTTATTTCAAGTATTTTGTTTTATATCAAAAAATCAGTTTCATATGGCGGTCGTGTGCGATGGGCGCAGGTATTTGGCGTGATCCTTAACGCTGATTCCAGTATGTGTTGTGCCTTGCTTTATCCTGGCCACCTGCGCATTTGAGCTTCGCATTCGGTCGTCATCGACCGGCCTTGATCCACTTGGAGGATCGCTGCCCTGGCGTGACATTGACCGCAGAAGCTGCGATTATGAGCGCCAGATCGGGTGAACCGTCACCAGGACAATCCGAGGGAAGGATCTCTTTTCACGTTCGCGTCGTTTCCTCTTCGAGGACTTCTTTGGCGGCGGGACGGCGGCGTGTCGGCGGCTATGGAACAGCGATCGTCAACCAGGAAATAACCGTGACCTCGACGAAGCCACCCGGGAACGGACCCCAAGCCGGAAACGATCACCGACCGGCGAATTTTCCCCTCCTCGTGCTCGGAGCCCTCGGCGTCGTCTACGGCGATATCGGCACAAGCCCGATTTATGCATTCCGCGAAGCCCTGACGGTCTCCGGTCAGGTGTCAGGAATGGTCGATGGCAAGCAAATTCTCGGTTTGCTTTCCCTGATCGTCTGGGCATTGACCGCCATCGTCGCCATCAAATACGTCGGCTTCGTCTTGAAAGCCGACAACAAAGGAGAAGGCGGCACACTTTCACTGATGTCGCTCGCTCGAGAGAGCCTTGAAGGCAGGCCGGTTTGGGTCCTTGTGCTTGGCATTGTCGGCGCGTCGCTGTTTCTGGGCGATGCAATAATAACGCCTGCGATATCGGTATTATCGGCCGTCGAGGGCCTCGAGGTGGTCGCCCCACAGCTTTCGCATTGGGTCGTCCCGACCACGGTTGCCATCATAACGGTACTGTTTCTCGTTCAACGGTTCGGGACCGGCGGTGTCGCATCGGTATTCGGTCCCGTCACCGCATTATGGTTTTTGACCCTTGGCGTCTCCGGCCTTGCGCACATCCTCCAACAGCCCTTGATCCTCTCGGCCATCAATCCACTTCACGCCATACAATTTCTCGGCACGCATGCTGGAATTTCGGTGCCGGTTCTGGGTGCAGTGTTCCTGGCGGTAACCGGCGCAGAGGCGCTCTATGTGGATCTTGGGCATTTCGGGCGCAAGCCGATCGTCTTTGCCTGGTTCGCGCTGGTGTTTCCAAGCCTGCTTTTGAACTATTTCGGTCAGGGCGCATATGTCCTCAGCCATCCTGAGGACATCGAACATCCTTTTTTTGCAATGCAGCCCGAATGGGCGCAGTTTCCTGTGGTCGTTCTCGCCACCGCTGCAACCGTCATTGCCAGCCAAGCGGTCATATCGGGGGCATATTCCCTTATTCGCCAAGCGATGCATCTCAATCTTCTGCCGCGCTTCAGCATCCGCCATACCTCGGAAACTCAGGCCGGACAGATCTACATGCCCCAGATCAATGCCTTGTTGTTCGTCGCCGTCATCGCATTGGTGATCACATTTCGAAATTCCAGCGGTCTGTCCGCCGCCTACGGCATCGCCGTCACCGGTGAGATGCTCATTACCGCTATTTTGCTTTTCGTCGTCGCGCGACGCGTCTGGAGATGGCGACGGACACTTGCATTAATGGTAATCGCTCCGCTGATCTTGATCGACACCAGCTTCTTCGTCGCCAACGTCGCAAAGTTCGGACAAGGCGGCTGGGTTCCCGTCGCCGTGGCCCTCACCGCCGCGTTCTTGATGCAAACCTGGATTTCCGGGCGTCGCTTGCTGACAATTAGAACGAGGGCAGACGAGGTCCCCCTCACGATGATCATTGACAATCTGACAAGAAAAAGGCCATCAACCGTGCCGGGAACTGCAGTGTTTCTGACAAGTGACGTCGAAGGTGCGCCTACTGCTCTCTTGCATAGCATGAAGCACTACAAGGTGCTGCACGAGCACAATATCATCCTCAGCGTTCTCACGTCCCCGTCACCTTATGTTGCCGATGACGAGAAAATCTTCCTTGAGGGCCTGCATCCCCTTTTCAGCCGCATCGTCATCACCTTTGGTTATATGGAGACCCCCAACATTCCCCGCGCCCTTATCCTGGCGCGCAAGCTCGGCCTGAAATTCGATATCATGTCGACGACCTTTTTCCTGTCGCGCAGGACGATCTTGCCGTCCGAGAAAGGCGGCATGCCGCTGTGGCAGGATCGGGTGTTCATCGCACTCGCGCACAATGCCAGCAACGCAACCGAGTATTTCCGGCTGCCGACCGGGCGTGTCGTCGAACTCGGCATCCAGGTGACGATATGATTGGCTACAAAGGCGAATAACGTCAGACAGTTCGCCCGGTCGACATCAAAGAGCCGTCAGCGGCAATGGTCGGACTTGTTTTCGGCTTTATCCCGCAATGGGCGGTTCCAGATTGCCGCCAGAGTCTTGAGATACGAGCAGGGCTTGCTTCTGGCAAAATGACCGGCGCTCTAAAGCTTCGGCGTCAGCATCTCGAAGCGGTCGCGGACGGTGGAGCAGAGGTCGCCGCCAAGGCGGGCGATCGCATCGACTGCTCCCGGTTCAACATGAAAACGCTCCGGATCGACAACCCCGTCACGATAGTGCGCAAAGACGATTTCACCGAGGATAACCTGGCGCGACTTGCCAAGCTCCAGCGTCACATGCCTGCGGCATTCGAAGGCGGCAGGAGCCTCCGCAATCCACGGCGAACCGACCTTTTCTCCGGGCATGGCCGTCAGACCCGCCTCCTTCAGTTCGTCGACACCGCGCGGATACTTCGCTCCGCAGACATGCATCGCCTCGGCGATTGAAAACGAGACGATATTGACGGTGAAAACCTCGGTCATGCGGATATTGCGGGCGGTATCCTTGAAGGACATGTCCGGATGGTTCTCGACGCCCAGCGCCAGGATCGGCGGATCGGCCGAAAGGCAATTGAAGAAGGAAAAGGGTGCGGCATTGATGCGGCCATCCTCATCCACCGTCGTCACCAGCGCGATCGGACGCGGAATGATCGTGCCGATCATCAGCTTGTAGCGCTCGCGCGCGCTCAATGCCGTAAAGTCGAAGGAGATGCTCATCTCAGCTTGGCGTCCCCATCGGCGCAAATCTGCTCATCGCGCCCGTGAAGGCCTTGGGAAGCGGCGAGGCATAGGAGCCGCGCTTGCTGGTCGAAAGCCCGAGCGATACCAGCGCTTCGGCCTGCTTCACGGCCGCGGCAACGCCATCGACGACCGGAACACCATAGATCTCCTGCAAATCACGCGCGAGATCGGTCATGCCCGCACAGCCGAGCACGATTGCTTCTGCACCATCCTCGGAAAGGGCCTTTTCGATTTCAGCCCGAAGCTTTCCGATGGCACCAGAGGCCTCGTTTTCGAGTTCGAGCACCGGGATGTCGCACGCCCTTACCTTCGCCCGGCCGCCCATGCCGTAGCGGCGGACAAGATTGTCGATGAGCACGCGGGAGCGTTCCAGCGTTGTAACGACCGTGAAGCGTTGCGCCAGGAAGCCGGCCGTCGCTACCGCAGATTCGCAAAGGCCGAGCACCGGCACGTCGGCAAAGGCGCGCGCCGCATCAAGGCCGGTGTCGTCGAAGCAGGCGACGACCGCCGCGTCATAGCCGGCCCCCTGGCGCTCCTTCAGCTCCATCAGCAGTCCCGGGATTGCCAGCGCCCCGTCATAATGGCCTTCGATCGAAACCGGTCCCATCGGGGACGTGGCAGCGATGATGTCCGTTCCCGTTGCAGCGACGGCGCGTGCGGCGATAGCAGCCTTTTCCGTCATCGAGGCCGTCGTGTTGGGGTTTACCAGCAATATGCGCATGTCATTTGATCTTTGCCTGCCGCCGGCTGAGCATCATCATGATGCCGAGCGCGACGAGGATAATGGTGAAGGAGAAGAGCGTCGTCACCGTTCCGAGTGCATAAAGCACGGGCGTCGTGACATTCGTCGTCATGCCGTAGATTTCGAGCGGCAGGGTGTTGTAGGTGCCCGACGTCATCAGCGTGCGGGCGAATTCGTCATAGGAGAGCGTGAAGCCGAACAGGCCGACGCCGATCAGGCTCGGCAGGATCATCGGCAAAACGACGTGCCGGAAGGTCTGCCATGAGCTTGCGCCGAGATCGCGCGCCGCTTCCTCATAGGCCGGAGAGAAGCGGTTGAAGACGGCAAACATGATCAGCACGCCGAACGGCAGCGTCCAGGTGAGGTGCGCCCCGAAAGCCGAGGAATACCAGGCAGGCTTCAGACCGCCCTGCTGGAAGACGACGCCGATGCCGAGCGAAATGATGATCGAGGGAACAACGAGGCTCGCAACGGTCGCATAAAACAGTGCCGTCGAGCCCCGGAATTTCCGGCGGAAGGCAAGACCTGCGAGCAGCGAGACGGCGACGGTGACGATCATCACCATCAGGCCGAGCGTAAAGGACCGTTTGAAGGATGCGCCGAAGTCGCCAACGGCCTGCTTTTCGAAAAGGTTGAAGAACCAGTGAACCGAAACCCCGTTCAGCGGGAAGGTCAGACCACCGTCCGGCCCCTGGAACGACAGGATCAGCACCGCCGAGAGCGGGCCGTAGAGAAAAACCACAAAGACGGCGAAAAAGGCCGCGAGCACATAGAATTCGACGCTTCGCTTTTCATGGTTCATCTCAAAGCTCCTTGCGGATGTCGACGACGCGCAGGATGGCGGCGACCATCAACAGCACGACGACCAGAAGCACGACAGCGTTGGCGGCAGCGGCCGGATACTGCAGCAGCGACATCTGGTTTTTCATCATCAATGCGACCGAAGCGCTCTGGCCGCCGGACATGACCTGCACGGTCGAAAAATCCGCCATCACCAGGGTCACGACGAAGATCGTACCGATCGCCATGCCGGGTTTTGCAAGCGGGATGACGACATTCCAGAGGATTTGCCAGCCACTGGCACCGGCATCGCGCGCCGCCTCGAAGAGCGAGCGGTCGATGCGCATCAGCGTGTTGAAGATCGGCGTCACCATGAAGAGCGTATAAAGGTGCACCATGGCGAGTACGACGGCGAAATCGGAATAGAGCAACCACTCGATCGGCTGCGGAATGAGACCCATCTCAATCAGCGTCGTATTGACGAGCCCATTGCGGCCGAGCACCGGAATCCACGAGATCATGCGGATGATGTTCGACGTCATGAAGGGGACGGTGCAGACAAGGAAGAGGATCATCTGCGTCGAGGTCTTGCGGATATGGAAAGCCAGGAAATAGGCGACCCAAAAGCCGATGAGGAGCGTCAGCGCCCAGACGATGACGGTGAATTTGAGCGTGTTAAGGTAGATCTTCCAGGTGACCCATGATCCGAGCGTCTCGGTATAATTCATGGTGAGGAAGGCGGGATAGAGCCCCGCAAAGTCGTAATCCCAGAAGCTCACGACCGCGATCATCGCAATCGGCAGCAGGAAGAACAAACCGAGGATCAGAAAGAGCGGCAGGGCCTGGAGATAGGAAATCGCAGCCAGCGGCACGCGAAAGCCGCCACGTCGAACGCGCTCAGCCTTCTCACTGGGTTGTGCGGAAGCAATCGTTGCCATCTGCCATCCTCTTAGACATTCGCGGAAGCCAAATTGGAAGGGATCCGAAAGACCCCTTCCCAGCCCTCGCGCAGAAGGAGGGCGTTTCTGACGCAACCTCTCCGGTCCGCTCCACCTGTCTGGAGCGTTGAGGAGACGAACGCGGCGAGCAGCTTATGCAGCGATGAACTCGTTCCAGCGGCGGACCATGTAGCGGTCTTCGTCCATGACGGAGTTCCAGCAGGCAACAGCGCCCATGCGGGCCTCGAAGGAGCCGCCATCGCGGACGGCGCCGGCCTTCTCCATGACCTTGCCTTCCGGCGAGAGAATATCGCCCTGCGCCGGCTTGCCCTCGATCCAGTAGCCCCATTCGTCGGCTGACATGAAGCCCTTGGCGGTTTCCATGCAGGCCGAGTAGTAGCCCTGGCGGTTGAGATAGCCGCCGACCCAGCCGGACGTGTACCAGTTGATGTACTCGTAGGCGGCGTCGAGCTGAGCGCCCTTGAGGTGCGAGGCAAGGCCGAGACCGCCGCCCCATGCGCGGTAGCCTTCCTTGAGCGGCTGGTACTTGCAGGAAATGCCCTTGGAACGGACAGCGGCAACGGCCGGCGACCACATGGACTGGATGACGACCTCGCCCGACGCCATCAGGTTGACCGACTCGTCGAAGCTCTTCCAGAAGGCGCGGAACTGGCCTTCGCTCTTTGCCTTGATCAGGAATTCGATCGTCTTGTCGATCTCTTCCTTGGTCATGTTGCCCTTGTCGGCATATTTGATGTTGCCCATGGCTTCCATGATCATCGCCGCATCCATGATGCCGATCGAGGGGATGTTCAGGATCGAGGTCTTGCCCTTGAATTTCGGATCCATGATGTCGGCCCAAGTGGTGATCTCGCGGCCGACGAGATCCGGACGGATGCCCAGGGTGTCGGCGTTGTAAATGGTCGGAACCATCGTCATCCACTTCGTCGGCTCCTTGGCGAAGGACTTGGATTCGGCGCCTTCGACGAAGCCGACCGTATGCGGTGCGGTACCATGCGCAATGACGCGGGCGGGCTT
>NZ_JABEPH010000190.1:0-11560 GCF_013004495.1 Rhizobium sp. SEMIA 4085 | reverse complement strand
GGCCTCTGCCTCATGCCCGACCTCTACAGCTACGATTACGGGCGCAAGGCGATCCGCGCACCCGCGATGGCCGCGGAGCCGCCTGTCTTCCGATGTTCCGCCAGTGAGACAACGCCGATGCCTGCGGCCGCACCGCAAGTCGTCTGGCGGGCAGGGCTGGACCTGAGCCCGATCGATGCTTCGGACCCCTCGCAAGTCGCATGGCTTGAGACGCTGGTCTGGCCAGAGCAGACGGCGCGGCTCGCCAATCTGCGGGCGGCCGTAAAGATCGCTGCCACGGTCAAGCCCCGAGTGCTGAAGGGCGACCTGCGCGGGAGCGACTTAGTGCGGCTCTGCAGCGAAGCTCCAAAGGATGCTACCCTCGTCATCTTTCACACAGCCGTCCTCGACTATGTTTCCGACCCCGCAGACAGAGAGGCTTTTGCTGAGCAGGTGATGCGTCTCTCTCCGTATTGGGTATCGAACGAGTTCCCTCGCGTATTCCCGTGCATCGCCAGGTGCGCCGGAAAAAGCCGGCCGCCAGGCCACTTCCTCCTATCTGTGAACGGCTCCCCTGTCGCTTGGACCGACCCGCATGGCGCCTCGCTCGAATGGATCGCGGACGAGGCGTAGGCGGCTGGCAATGACAACCTCTCCAAACCGCTCGCCAGAGGTCAGCGATAGGTCCGACCCGATCCGTTGCGCGAAGGGCAGCTTTGAGGGAGCGCCATGAAGGTCGCCTTATGGGGCGTCCCGCTGGTTCGGGCACCTGAAGAACGGCCGAAATGAGCGCCGAAGGACTGGGTGGGGTGGGAGGCGGCCGTTGCCGCGAGGGCGAAGGTTCTGCCGCCTTGCGCGCATACCCGCCGTTCGACCTACGCGGATCGAACTGGTCAAACCGACCAAAGCGGGAAGTTCGGACCACCCCGGCGGAAAGGCCAGCGTGGCAGGGGTTGCCACTGCGTCATGTTTCTTGGGAAGCGCAAACAAGGTTCCGCTGGATTGCCCGGTGTGACGGCGATGCGCGCAGCCCGCATGACCGTGTTAAGGTCCATTCTTGATTGAGGGAGGATGGCAACTCATGGAAACTGCACAACTACGATATAATTGGACTGATTCCGACGCCTACGAGGCTTTCATGGGGCGCTGGAGCGAACATCTGGCAAGCCCGTTTCTCGCCCGTGTCAATGTCGCTCCGGGCGGTCGCGTACTCGATGTAGCCTGTGGGACAGGTGTGTTGACGAAAGCACTGGCCGAGGCGGGCGCGCATGTGATCGGTGTTGATGCATCGGAGGGATACCTGGAAGGAGCCCGCCTTCGTCGATCCCACCCCAATATCGCATATGAACACGGCGATGTCCGGCACCTGCGGTTCGACGATGACGTATTCGATGCGGCCGTTTCCTCGCTGGCCCTGGACGTTATCCCGGAAATTGAACAGGTAGTTGCCGAGATGAAGCGCGTAACCCGTCCGGGCGGCGTGGTCGCGTCCGCTGTTACTCAGTTCTTTGGTGGCATGCCCGCCTTCGACCTCGTCTATAATACCGGTGCTGTGCTTGATACCGACGTCGCCAGGATGAGATCCATGCGGGCGGGGCGCACGCACTTCTGGCCGAACGGTCAGGCGGCGTTGTGGCGGAAGATCGGCCTCGCCGAGGTGACGGAGGTTCCCGTTGTCGTAGATTGCGAGTATCAGTCCTTCGCGGACTATTGGGCTACGTTCACCGACGGCCCGGGCAGCGTCACAGGCATGTTGATGGCACTTTCGGATGACGCCCGCGGTTCGATCGAGCAGCATGTTCGTGCCGGGTATCTAGTTGGCTTGCCCGATGGACCCCGATCATTTCCCATGATGTTCCGTGTGGTGCGTGGCTTGGTCCCAGCCTGATCCTGGAGGCCATGCAATTGGGCCCGGTGGGCCAAACTGCGACGTCTATCGAAACTAGGTGGATGTCCGGTTCTGCATTCCGGTCGCTCGAGGCATCCCGATTGGTCTGGGGACACGGCGGGCGGCGTCCCCGCAAGAGGTCCGACTTGGGTCGACTCGAGCCGATGCGCAAAGGGCAGCTTTGAAGGAAGGCCCTGAAACTCGTGTTATGGCGCGAGCGCGACCTTCAGCATGGTCAGCCGCGATGTCTGCTTCCGGGCGGAGGCAAAATCCGCCTCTGCGGCCGACATGCGGCGTTAGCGGAGGTCGTCTTGCCCCGTCTCTGGGACGGGTGAAGCATTAGCTGAACGAGTCGTGACGTATGCGACTCAGGCGGAGGGCTAGGGCGCCGGGTCGGTGAGGAGGGGCATAATGTCCACGCCGTCCCCTGGAAAGATCGAGAAATGCGGGTGGTTCTCGAAGAGGCGGGCGGCGGCGTCTATGGTCTCGGCCTCAACGACGATGTAGCCGCAGAAGGAGTTCACGGCGCCGGCGATGCCGTCCTTGGTCACCCGCGTCGTCTTTCCGACCATGCCGCCGCGATCCGGGAACGATGCAGCGTTCCTCTCCTCCCAATCCGCCCACTGCTTTAATCCGACAGTGTCGACCGCGTTCTGTTCGGGTTTGGGCAGGCTGCGAAAGCGCGCGAGGTCTTCGGGCTTCATGCTGTAGACAGCGAGAAAGCGGGGCATGCGTCGCGCGCTTCGTGTTTGCAGAACGGCATACAAGCGTAAACTAGAGGGTGGCCGAAGGCACTCCGCATTCCCGCCCGCTAGTGTCCGCCCCCTATATGCGTCAGATCAGGAAGTCCACTTCTTGCGCAGAGTGGCTTCAAGGGCGGGAACAAACGATGGCCGCTTGCAGGATACGGACATGGTCAGCTCTATGACCGACATGTGAAGGGTTTCGGGTGCCGCCAGGCAGCATTGGCTCGGTCGGTGGTGTCTCTGACCGCATTTCTGCTAAAGCTGGGAAGCAAATCGCCCGCAATGTCACCAACTGCCGAAGTGTGAAGGGCGCAACGGGCTGATGGGCCTCTCGCTCATCAGGCCTCTTGTCTTGAAGGAGGAGCGCTAGGATGAGCACCGACCTGGATACCGTGCGGTCCTATGATACGGTCGCGGCGGAGTACGCTGCCGAGGCCGCGGCGATGCCCGAATGGGTCGCGACAGAGATCGATGCGTTCGTGGCCGAGCTGGGCGGCTCGGGCAGGGTGCTGGAGATCGGAAGCGGTGGCGGGCGAGATGCACTTGAGCTTGAGAAGCGGGGAATTAGCGTCCGGCGCACCGACATTTCAAAGGGTTTCGTCGAACTGCTTCGCGAAAGTGGCTTCGAGGCCGACCTGTTGGACCCGCTGACCGAAGACTTGGCCGACCCGCAGCGTCCCGGCACGCCGTACGACGGGATCTGGGCCTGTGCCTGCCTGATTCATGTCGCGCGCGAGGATTTCGGCACGGTGCTTGGGCGGCTTGCCGAGGCGACCCGGACCGGTGGCCGATTGCACGCCTCGGTTAGAGAGGGCGAAGGCGAGGATGTGTCCACACACGGCAGTGCTGCAGCGCCCCGGCGCTACGTCGAGACGTACTGGCGCGAGTCTGCCCTGCGGTCCGCACTCACAGGCGCCGGCTGGATCGTCAGCGAGGTACGTCGGTGCGTCGGAAAGCCCCATGATCGGTGGCTGAGCGTTCGGGCGAGTCGGGCGTGACGCACACAGAACTTGCGGGAATGGCCGGTTGTGGCGCGACTATGAACTCTAGGTGGTCACCGCAATGCCGGCTTCCGGGCGAAGGCAAAGATTCCCTCTGTGGCCGACATGGGGGCGCATAGCCGCTCGATCGCAATATTCTGAATGGAGACATTTGCGCCGAGACGACCTGCCCCGCTGGATGCGGGGCCGCACTAGTCAAATCTCGGTATGCTCCGCTAATTCCAGCGCACCTCAATGTCCACCCCCAGATACCTGACCGTGTTTTCGATCTTGGTTTGGCCCAACAGGATTTGGATCGCGCGGAGATTGCCTGTCGCCTTGTAGATCATCGCGGCTTTGGTACGCCGAAGCGAGTGCGTGCCGTAGTATTCGCGTCGCAGCCCTATTGCGGTCACCCATTCATCCTCCAATTTGGCATATTGGCGGGTGCTCAGATGATCGGCATGGTCGACCCGACTGGGAAAGGCATAGTCGTCGACTGTTCCACCACGGAGTTCGAGCCATGAGAGCAGACACGCCCTGACGTCAGTCGTGATCTCGAACTGAATCGGACGGCTGGTCTTTTGTTGAACGATCATCGCCCGGTTTCGGATTTCCGTCCCGGGAACAAGACTTCCGATCTTTAATTTCGCGAGATCGCAGCCGCGAAGCTTGCTGTCGATCGCGAGAAAAAACAACGCGCGATCTCTCATGCGTCCTTCCCTGTCAAGGAAGAAGCGGATCGCCCAAATCTGGCGCTGCTTCAGCGGCTTTTTGACGCCGACCTTCCGGCCGGCGTTCCATGCGGGACGGTCCGGTGCAGTTGGATCGTATTGTGCAATGCCCATTTGAGTTATTCTTCGGCCAAAGGTTGGCCGCTTGGAAAACGTGTGTGAGCAGGGAGAGGGGCCGTCATTTCGTTGGCGAAGCGTTCCCAGGTATTGTGTCTTCTCACCAGATCGAAGGCCATGATAAGCAGCGCTTATGGGAATCAAAAACTATCTGATCGAAGGCGGTTCCGGCACTGGGAAAACGTCTGTCGCTACCGAACTGGAGCGGCGGGGCTACCATGTCGTCCATGGTGACCGGGTCTTGGCCTATGTCGGCGACCCCGAGACGGGCCAGGCACTCCCAGGACCACCCGAAGGCGCGGACCGCATTGTTTGGGGATACGCCCACTGGATCTGGCGTGTCGCCAAGGTCCGCGCTATTGCTGCCGACACCACCCATCCTGCCACCTTCTTCTGTGGCGGCTCGCGCAATTTCCACAAATTCCTGGACCTTTTCGACAAGGTTTTCGTGCTCGATATAGACGTTGAGACCTTGAACCGACGATTGGATGGGCGGCCAAATGAGCCGGGCTTCGAGCCGGCCGAGCGGACGCTGGTGCTCCGCTACCATCATACCCGGGAATATCTTCCCATCGGCATCAATATCGACACGACGGGTACCGTCCCAAGTGTCGTCGACGATATCCTCGCTCAACTCACCTGACGCCCTGAAAGTATTGAGAATGGGATGGAAAGCACTCGATTATTGCGGGAACGCTAGCCGCCTGAACGGCTCACAGGCGGCATTATCGCTTTCGTAGTCGACCGGCAGCTCTCAGAATGTCGGGCGAAATGAGAAACTGACCCCCGCATTGCCTCAAGCAAAATGTTACCGATAGTGTTTGTGTACCGAAGGGATGGACAGGTCGTGCCGTGCCGGTTCGGGGGATGAATGGTCGGGCGGATCAGCATGGCGACGCGATCGGAACTGATCGAGGCAATTACTGAGCGATACAAAGTGGCTCGTCGAGAGGATAAATGCCGTATATTGGATGAGTTTGTAGCGGTGACGGGCTATCATCGAAAGCATGCAATCCGCGCGCTGAACCGTCGTGAGAAGAAGTCACTTGCGAGCAAGAGGCACAGCGCTCTTTATGGCGAAGATGTCCGCGAGGCGCTGATCGTGCTGTGGGAGGCGTCCGAGCGACTGTGCTCCAAACGACTGCGACCGATGATCCCCGTCTTGTTGCCTGCCCTTGAGCGGCATGGCCGATTGCAGCTCGATGGTAAACTCTGCTCGAAGCTGCTGTAAGCGCAGCAACGATCGATCGGCTCTTGACGGAAGTACGTATCGTCGCGCGCGGCGGTCAGCGCCGGCGGGCAGCAATGAGTTCAGCGGTTCGCCGATCAGTTCCGGTGCGCACCTTCGGGGATTGGAACGATCCGCCACCAGGGTTCGTCGAGGTCGATTTTGTGCAGCGCCGCCAGCATGAACTGTGCGCTGGCAGCCATCGCCGCGTCGCCATGCGCCTGCATGTGCCGGCCGAGCTCGGCCATTCACAAGCGGCCGATAGCAGGGCGACTAAATCACCACGGCTCGCGGTGTCGAGTTCTCCGGCGATCAGCAAGATACCGAACAATGTGACCGCTGCAGCAAGGACGACAATCGATGCCGGCCTTTCACCGAGCAGCAGTGGCGTCATCACGGTCGCCGGAGGGCGCAAGCGATCAAGTCCGCCGTCGGCCCCTTTTCTGCCGTTCGAGGTCGATCCGAGGAACGTGCGGTATGTGCTAGAATGCGGCCCGAAGACAGAATGCGACAGACGCACTGCGAGGGCGGTGTGATCGTACCGGAATTCGCGCGACCGAGAGCCGACGTTGTGCTCTTGAAAAGGGGAGACGAGGACGATGCCGACACCACAGCAACCCAGTCTAATAGTTCGACAGAAATCCCCACAGAACATCGAGTTTCCGTTTGCGTCGCTCTCCGATTGGCTGATCCCAACCGAGCTGTTCTTCGTGCGAAACCATTTCCCGTCGCCGGACCTCGATGCGCGAGACTGGAGATTGCGCGTTGGCGGGGCGGTGGAGCGGCCGATCGAACTTGGCCTCGACAGCATCAAGGCGATGCGGAGCACGACTTTCACCGCCGTCGTCGAGTGCGCAGGGAACGGCCGCATCTACTATGTGCCACCGAAGGAGGGGTTGCAGTGGCAGAACGGAGCCGTCGGCAATGCTGCGTGGACAGGTGTTCTTCTGCGCGAGATTTTGGAAATGGCGGGCGTTAAGCGAACCGCACGTGAGGTTCTGCTCGTAGGCGCAGACAGCGGCGTCGTCGACACGAACAGGAAAACGGCTTCTCCCGGCCCCATCGCTTTTGCGCGCAGTTTACCGCTTGAGAAGGCCATCGCTGACAGCACGATCCTTGCCTATTCGATGAACGAGGAGCCGTTGACGCGCGATCACGGCTACCCGCTACGCGCGGTCGTGGGTGGCTGGTTCGGCATGGCTTGGGTCAAGTGGATCACGCATATCACGGTTGTGGAACAACCGTTCCTTGGCTACTGGCAGGCGCGCGACTATTTCCGTTGGGAGCGCAGCCTCGGGGAACCCAGGCTGGTACCCCTCGCGGAGATGGAGGTCAAAGCGCAGATCGCGCGTCCCGTGCAGGGGGCGCGTCTCATCGCCGGGCAACCGTATCGGATTTTCGGAGCCGCCTGGAGCGGAGAGGCTGCTATCCGGCAGGTGCAGGTCTGCACCGGAGATGGCAGGGGCTGGCGCGAGGGAAGGCTCCTCGAAACAGAACGTCCCTTTGCATGGCGCTTGTGGGAGTACATGTGGACCCCTGAAGAAGTGGGGCGATATATACTGCGATGTCGCGCGATCGATGGGGCGGGATGCGTGCAGCCCGACCTCCAGCGTTCCGACTGCGAGAGCTACGCGGCCAATTGGATCGTTCCGGTGGAGGTTACGGTCGTTCCCGAGCCACAGACGTACGAGGAGGAATTCGTGATCTAATCACTCGCATGGGGCGGAATGGCGGCTTTTGGCGCAACTGCGACCCGCGTTGTCACCGCGTCATGTGCGCTTTGCAGCAACAGCGCCGGGTGGCTCGATGGCGCATAGCGGTTCGGTGAATTCGTTCAACGGGAGCCATTTGCGCCGATAAGCGGGATAAAAATCTGTGAGAAGCGGTTGTTCCGTATCGACCTTGAACAGACATTCGCATGACTTCTCACGGCTCCCGAAAGCAGATCAAACACATCACTGGTCGGCTACGGCCAGCGAATCCGGAACCGCTGAGCCAGCAGCAACCGGTATCGCTCCCACGCCATCCGAGTTACGATGCGTAGCTGAAAACGGGCGCGGGCGCCTCGTCGGACCATCTACGTCAGGAGGGCAGTGTGAAATCACCAACAGCGAGAGTTATGGCCGCGGCCGAGGAAGATCTGGCGGTGGAAACGGTCGTGCTGGCGTTTGCAGCGGATCCGATGGCGCGATGGACCTGGCCGCATGGACACCAGTACCTTGCGGCCATGCCGCGAATGATCCGGGCCTTCGGGAGCAGCGCATTCTCTAACGGAAGCGCCTTTTGCACCGACGGCTACGCTGGGACGGCGCTGTGGCTATCGCCCGGAGTACATTCCGACGAGGAAGAGCTTGGTGCGGTGATCGAGAGCACGGTTGCGCGCTCTATTGCCCCCGAAACCACGGCCATATTCGAGGA
The DNA here is from genome assembly GCF_013004495.1 of Rhizobium sp. SEMIA 4085. Classification (NCBI taxonomy): domain Bacteria; kingdom Pseudomonadati; phylum Pseudomonadota; class Alphaproteobacteria; order Hyphomicrobiales; family Rhizobiaceae; genus Rhizobium; species Rhizobium sp. SEMIA 4085. The sequence continues at coordinate 3,470 of NZ_JABEPH010000190.1, read as the reverse complement.
GATGGCCGCATATCACCCGACCGAACCACATTGGTACCTGCCCCTGATCGGCGTCGACCCGGCGCATCAAGGCGAAGGTCACGGCGACGCCTTGATGGTGTACGCACTCGCACGGTGCGACCGCGATCACGCGCCAGCCTATTTGGAATCCTCGAACCCGCGCAACCTTCCGTTTTACCGACGCTATGGCTTCGAACCGCTCGGCGCGATCCAGGTCGGTTCGTCGCCGACGCTCGTCCCAATGCTGCGGCGGCCGCGTTGAGCTTCGTGCGATCAGATAGTTTGTGATGTAGCGGCGCCGAGCGCGCGGCACAGCCGCGAAACGGGTTCGTGCTTGAAGGCGCAAAGCGGGCATTGGCGACACGCGGACATAGTCCGCTGCGGGTCATGGCGGAGAATTGATCCGGAGCAAGCGAGCTCCCGCTTAGCGTCGATTCCGGCCGCCTGATTTTTGCACCGTCCCACAATAGGCTTTCGCGACCACCGCAACCATTGCGGTTGCTGCGGCGTATTTCTGACCCAGCCCATGGGGCTATCCGCTTGCTCGAGTTCTGAGCCTGAGCGCATTGAGGTATACCCAATTGCGCTACCTTTGTCCGGGATTGGGCCGAGAGCAGTAGGTCCGCTTGTGGCGCAGGGAAGAACGATAGCGGACTTAAATCTCCAGGATCCGATGTCCTGAGTTGACCCGGGACAGACCTTTGGCGGTCGCTCGGTGGTCGACTGCTTCGCGCACCTCTGCGGACATTCGAAACCATGATGTTTGATTAGCTTGAGATGCAATGCGTTCCAGGGTCGGCACTGCCAAGCGGCAAATCAAGCCAGGAGCCGCCACATTCGCACACGACCTGTACCACGCAATTCCGTTTCCTCGAGTGGGTCGCAAGCAAATTTTGGTCCAAGCAGTTGGCGAGTTGCATCCGAAATACGGATCTCATCGGGCTCCGCGGACGTTTGAATGCGCGAGGCGAGATTAACGGTCTCGCCCCACAGGTCATAAGCGAACCGCCTTTTGCCTATGACGCCAGCGACGATTGGTCCCGAGTGAATTCCAATTCTGAGTCTCAGCGGTTCTCCTGCGAAGCGTTCGCGCTTAACCGCCTTCCGCAGTTCAAGTGCATAGTGCGCGAGGGCTCCTGCATGATCGGATCGCGCGGTGGGCAGGCCAGCGACCACCATCACACAATCGCCGATTGTCTTGATCTTTTCGCAGCCGTATCGTTCCGAGAGCCGATCCGCCGCCTTGAAGAAGTAATTTAAGATAGCGAGCGTCGTCACGGCTCCGACGCTACGCGTTCTTTCCGTAAAACCGACGATGTCGGCAAAAAGCACACTCACCTCTGTGTGGTTGTCTGCAATTTTTTTGTGCGCTTTTAACCGCTCCGCGATCGACGCCGGAAGAATGTTGAGGAGTAGGGATTCGGCGCGCTGGTATTCACGCGACAATCCCTCCTGGCTCTTCCTCAACGCCTCGTTCATCGATTGTAATTTCTCGTTGAGTTGACGCTCCCTCTCTTGCAGGAGCGTCATTTCATAAGCCTTCTGTTGGAGCCGCTGCTTGTTGTCGCGTTCGGCAGTGGCGTCAAGAAAGAGCAGCCACACGCAGGCATTGCCGGCAAAAAGATGAAGGTCCGCGACACGCCCGCTGGGCAGTTCGACCATGGCCATATGATATGGAAGCTCCGGGCAAGGCAGCAAACCTTCCATAAATTCAAGCTGATCGGCAACAGGCTTGCCAATGCGAAGCGATGAGAGCCCGTAATGTTTAACGTTACCGCCCTTCGCAGCTATGCAAAGCTGGTCGTCAATTTTCAGATATGCGACAGAGTGCTCATTGTAGAAGAAATCGTAAATCCAGCTTCCGACTTCTCTTGGCAATCTATGCATGGTCTATTTGGTAACCATCGAAGCAAGCTGACGAAACGCATCATCAACATGTTCACCCGAAAGCGCACTTGTTAGAAAGATTTGCCATCCAAGTTGCCTGAGTTCGTTAATCTCACTATCCGATATTGCCCACCGATCGGCCAGGTCGGATTTGTTGAACAGCAATACAAACGGCATAGCGCCGAATTCGGCCTCGGCCCGCTCGCGCAGAGTGAGCGCCACGGCAAGAGTAGCGGCGCGGGTTCCATCGACGACAAGCACGAGCCCGGTCGCACCCCGCACATTGCTGACGCGGAATGAGCCGATATCGTCTTCGCCGGCCAAATCCCACAAAATCAGATCCACGGTTTTGTCCGGGAGTGCGACAGTCTTCTTGTCGATTTTCACTCCCACCGTGGTCAGGTAGGTATCTGAAAAGATGCTTTGCACAAACCTGCGGACCAGACTCGTCTTTCCGACAGCGAACCCACCCAACATGCAGATCTTTTTTTGCAATATCCTGGCTCCGCACTACTCTAGGTTTACCGTAATCGAAACCCGGCGATTGGTGGAGCTCCCAGTTCGACTGTTTTCAGGCACCACCGGCTCAAAGGTGCCAGCGCCCCGAACCAGCAGCAGTTCCGGAGCGACGCCGCGCTTGTTGAGAAGCGCACGAACTGTCTCGGCGCGGGCGGCGCTGATCGACACGTTGGGCGTCTCACGGCCCGTGGCGTCCGCATGGCCGGTCAACATGAACCGCGCTGTTACGCCTGACTTGCGGGCATTTTGGGCGAATTCCTTTATTTGATCCGCCAACCTGTCGATGACCGGCATCTGCTCTGGTCCCGGCACAGCTTTGCCGGAATAGAAGAAAATATCGGTCGCCTGGATGGCCTCTCTCAAATAATTAAATTCTGCAAGGTTCAGCTCACGCAGCTGCGAGACATCCAGAACCACTCCGTCCGCCGAAAGTTGTTCTGCGGCGGCCCGCGCCCGGTTGATCCAGTTGGCAGGGGCCTCACCCTCGGCAACAATGCGACCCTGGACGATCGAAAGCAGAACAGATTTGGGCGGAGCCAGCGACGCCGTCAGCCGCTTCAACACGAACTCCGGCTCAAGGCTCTGATAGAATTGCCATTGCGAATGAACGCGGGCGGGATCGACATGCGTTCCAGACAACAGCGACTGCGGGTCGGCGCCAAGCGGGTCTCTCAGGCCGGAAATGTAGAATTGGCCATCGCGCACCTTTTGTTCGGCAACGATGATGCCCGGTTGGGCCTCAAGTCGCGACACATAATACTGCCAGTGCTCCGCCGCGCGTGCTTCGGGGCTCACATCACGAACCTTGGAGATGTCGAATTCCGGTCCGCCTGCCGAAAGCTGTCGGGCCGCTGCGCGCGCCCGATCTATCCAGGTGTCGGGAGCCTCACCCTCGGCAACGATGCGATCCTTGACGATCGAAAGTCGTACTGTATCCGGCGGAGCCAGCGACGCCGTCAGCCGCTTCAACACGAACTCCGGCTCAAGGCTCTGATAGAATTGCCATTGCGAATGAACGCGGGCGGGATCGACATGCGTTCCAGACAACAGCGACTGCGGGTCGG
>NZ_JABEPH010000189.1:0-11596 GCF_013004495.1 Rhizobium sp. SEMIA 4085 | reverse complement strand
TGCATACTTTTTTGTTGTTAAATGTAACGACGTCATAATACATGCTCAGTAGTCTCGTGGTCGCGGAGATGTTTCGACGAGACATCTCAATGGCTATCGGCACGTTGTGAGCGCGCCGTTGGACGCCGCCGGTCTCCAACCTCGCATTCACGGCATGGCAACTGACAGCTGGTGGGCTTTTGCTCGTGCCAGTCGCGCTGATGTTCGAGCCGCCTCTTCCGATGCCGACAACTGCAAATGTGCTGGGCATGGCCTATCTCGGACTGATTGGCGCGGCTTTTACCTATGTCCTATGGCTGCGCGGCCTGTCAAAGATCGAGCCAGCGGCGGCCGCGTCGCTTGGCTTTTTGAGCCCGCTCGTGGCGACGGTTCTCGGTTGGCTGGCGCTTGGCCAGAGCTTGACGCCTGTGCAGCTCTTCGGATTTCTGCTTGTGCTGGCGAGCGTCTGGATCAGCCAGAGAGCGATGGCGCCCGTCAGGCCCATTCTCCCTGCCGCATCACCGGAATCCGCGAGCCGTCCGGCTTGATGCCATCGATATCCACTTTGTCGGAACCGATCATCCAATCGATATGGATAAGGCTGGAATTTCCGCCCTGCGCCTTGATCTGGTCCTGGTTGAGCTTTGCGCCGTCGAGGAAGCACTTCGAGTAGCATTGTCCGAGCGCGATATGGCACGAGGCGTTTTCGTCAAAAAGCGTATTGTAGAAGAGGATACCGCTCGCCGAGATCGGTGATGAATGCGGCACGAGCGCCACTTCGCCGAGGCGGCGCGCGCCGTCGTCGGTATCGAGCACCTTGTTCAATACCTCCGCGCCACGCGAAGCTTTGGCCTCGACAATGCGGCCCTCTTCGAAACGAACCTGGATGTTGTCTATCAGCGTGCCCTGGTGCGAGAGCGGCTTGGTGCTTGAGACATGGCCCTCGACGCGCAGCGCGTGCGGCGTCGTGAAGACCTCTTCCGTCGGGATATTCGGGTTGCAGGTAACGCCGTTCTTGGCGACGGAGGCGCCGCCATGCCACTCATGACCGTCGGCAAGGCCGACGGTCAGGTCGGTACCCGGTCCCTTGAAATGCAGCGCTGCGAAGCGCTGACCGTTCAGCCAGGAGGAGCGGGCGGCAAGGTTCGCGTTGTGCTCCCTCCAGGCTGAGACCGGATCGTCGAGATCGACGCGCGAGGCGGCAAAGATTGCCTTTGCCAGTTTGGCGATCGCAATTTGCTCTGGATCGTCCGCAAACACGACCTTCGCCCAGGAGGGATTCGGATAGGCAACGATGTTCCAATTAATGTCGAAGTTCGAGATCTTTTCGAGCGCTGGTTTGTAGGCGGTGGAATTCGCCCGGTTCGCGCGGCCGACCTTGCCGGGATCCTGTTCGGAAAGCAGCATCGGATTGTCGCCGGCAATTGCAAGGCGTGCTGCACCGTTTTGATATGCCTTTGCCATACCTTCGTAGAGCCAGCCGGAGGCACGGTCGAAGCCTTCGTCGCTGCCGTATTGATAGCGGGCAAGCGTCGTTTCTTCGTCGGAGTAGAAAGTCGTAACAAGCCCCGCGCCCGCCATGTAGGCGTGGTTGGTGATCAAGCGAACCAGCGGCATTGCGACAATCGGCGCGGTCATCACCAGGTCCTGACCTCTTTGAAGCTGCAGGCCGACCCTGACGGCGACCTCGGCGAGCTTTTCCAGCTTGATCGGATCGACGGAATTCTGACTCTGGGGCATGAACGTCATGGCCGGCTACCTCCTGAAATCGACTCTCTGAAGATTCCAGACTTAGACCCCTTTACGGCGAAAATGAAGCTCGCCAGCGTGAAAACGCAGGGCCGCAAGAGACCACCCGATCTTAAGCGGCCGCCTGTTCAAGCAATGCCGACTGATGTTTCTCAAGGAACGCGATGAGACGCTCGTGATAATCGGCAGCGGCGGCTTGCCTAACACTCGGCCGCTGCACAAGCGTGCTCCGCCAACGCTTCACCTTTTCCAGGCCATCAAAGATGTGGCTGTCGCTGATTGTGTCGAAGACATCGAAATATCGGAAGATCGGTGCGAAGACGGCATCGACGAGGCTGAAGCTCTTCCCGACGAAAAAGGGTCCACCGGAAAGCTCGGTTTCGATGATAAGGAATTTCGATGCAAGGACCGTTCGTTTGGTCTCCAGCACCCGCGGGTCGCTAGTCGTTTCATACACCCAAAGATCGGCAAGGATCGACGAGCCGAACTCCATCCATCCGCGATGCCGGGCGCGTGTCAGGGCATCTTGCGGATGAAGCCTCGGCCCGGGTTGCGTTTCGTCGATGTATTCGCAAATTGGCGCACTCTCGAAGAGGGCGACCTGCCGCCCGTCTTCCTCGATCAGCAGAAGCGGAACCTTGCCGAGCGGAGAAATCTTCAAAAACCAGTCCGGCTTGGCATCGAGATCGATGAAAACGCGCTCGAAGGCCGCACCCTTCTCACCAAGGGCAATCGCAGCCCGCTGCACATAAGGGCACAGGTGATGCGAGATGAGGGTAAGCTTTTGCATGGCATATTCCCTTAAGAGGCTTTTGCAGGTGCAAGCGGTTGTGAAGGGCGAAGCGCGAAGGCGCCGTCTCCGAGCATGGCCTGGGCGATCGAAAGCACGATCAGATAGAGCGGATATTCCCAGCCGCCGCCCGGCGCAGTAAAGACCCAGCCGTTCGCCCCATGCGCCCAGATGATCGCGCCGGCAAGGGCCGGTACGAGCGCCAAGGCGACAAGGCGGCTCTGAATGCCGAGAACCAAGAGCGCCCCGCCGACCGCTTCGGCCGCAAAGGTGAGGTAGGCCAGCCAGCCCGGCAAGCCGATCGACGTAAAATATCCGGCGGTCCCCATCAGTCCGAAAGTCATCAATTTCAGGACGATGCTGTGGGCGAGGTACATCGTGCCGAGGCTGATCCGCAGCAGGGCAGTTGCATAGAGGATGGATTTATCTGCGTTCATGTTCGTCAATTTCCCATGATAGATGCATATGCATATAATTTATCTTGCTCCTTCGTCAAGGTAAATGTAATTGCATCTATATGGGCAAGGAACCTCGATCCGAGACAACTACGCAGGCGTGGATTTCCATCATGCGTGCTCAGCAGCGCCTGCTGCGGGCCATCGAGAGCGACCTCAAGAAGGCGGGCCTGCCGCCGCTTGGCTGGTATGATGTGCTCTGGGAGTTGGCGCGCGCGGAAGAAGGCAAACTGCGCCCCTTCGAAATCGAAGAGAGGACGCTGCTCGCGCAATACAACCTCTCTCGGCTGCTCGACCGGCTCGAACGCGAGCAGCTCGTAAGCCGCGAGACGTTCGCCGAAGACGGGCGCGGCCGATGGGTTGTCATTACGGCGGCCGGCCGGGCGCTTCGCGAACGCATGTGGACCGTTTATTCCAAGGCGATCGAGGTCCACGTCGGCTCGAAGCTTGACGAACCAGCCGCCACGGCGCTCGTGAATCTGCTGGCGCGATTTTCCGCCTAAGCGATGAGCGAGGCAGCTTTGGCGTTCAGCGTCGTGAGCGCCTCCTTCGGCGCAAAGCGCACCTGCAGTCCGCGTTGACCGCCGTTCATGTAAACCAGAGGCTCTGTAAGCGTGGCCTCCTCCAGCGCCGTCGGAACGAGCTTTTTCTGGCCGAACGGGCTGATGCCGCCGACATGATATCCGGTCAGCCGCTCGGCATCTGCAGGCTTCATCATGTTTGCCGTCTTGCCGCCGAAGGCGCTGGCAAGCTTCTTCATGCTGACGTCGCGATCGCAGGGCACGACGACACAGACTGGCTTGCCGTCCACTTCCGCCATCAGCGTCTTCAGCACGCGATGCGGCTTTTCGCCGAGCGCTTCGGCGGCCTGGAGGCCGACGCGTTCGGCATTCGGATCATAGTCGTAGCTATGCACCGTGAAATTGACACCGGCTTTGGCAAGAACCTGCGTGGCGCGCGTCGTCTTGGACATTTTATTTTTCGAACTCCGCCCCGTAGCTCTCGGGCTTGAAGCCGACCAGCAGCTTGCCGCCTGCTTCCAGAACCGGCCGCTTGATCATCGACGGCTGGTCGAGCATCAGGGCGATCGCCTTTTCCCGGGTGAGGTTTTTTCGGTCGGCGTCCGGCAGCTTGCGGAAGGTGGTTCCGGCGCGGTTGAGTACGGTTTCCCATCCGGCTCTGTCGACCCATTGCTGCAGATGGACGCGGTCGATACCCATGGCCTTGTAGTCGTGAAAAACATAGGCAACGCCATGCTCTTCCAGCCAGGCGCGCGCCTTCTTCATCGTGTCGCAGTTCTTGATACCATAAATGATGGCGGTCATATTAATCCTCGAGGGTTCCGGCTTTGCGCACGACGCTGCTGGGCTGGCTGCAGGCGATCTTCATCAGGTTCGCCTGCCGGCGTACTAGGCGGTCTGAAACGCAGGTGACGACAAGGCCCGCTTGCGGTGCGCGAACTTGGATGCTGCCGTCCGCCATGCCGGGACGCGTGATGATCGTTGCCAGCAGATCGCCTTCGGCGACCATTTCACCGATGCTGCGATGAAAGAGGACCGTGCCGGACTCCGGCGAGCGGATCATCTCGATATTGTCAAGCGGCACGGCTGGACCGGCGAACGTGCTTGGCAATACCCTCTCGTCTCTGATGACCTTGCGTGCAGTGAGGAAGCGCCATAGCCCTTCTGCATCCGCTTTGGCCATATCCGGATAGACATCGCGTTTGCCGCGAAGTTCCAAGGTGACGGAAAGCTTGCCGGGCAGACGGGTGCGCTTTTCGCCAGGCACTTCATATTTCCAGGCAAAGCTGATTGCCTCCTCGAAGGCCGAGCTCTCGCCATCGGAAAGGAGCACCGCGTCCATCGCCAGGGCGGCGGCAAGGTCGCTCGCCTCCGGCCAGAAGGCCTCGTCGATGTAGGCATATTGCAGGGATTCGTCGTCGCAATGCAGATCGAGCACGAGATCGGCGCCAAGCGCCATATGCATCAGCTGCCGCTTTAGCCGGTCGATTGCCGGGCAACGATCGAGATCGTCGATCAGGTTGCCGCGGTCCCGCAGAGAAATCAGCGGGAAATCCCGGTTGAAATTGGTCCGCGAGCCGAGATCGAAACGGCCCTGAAGCTCGCCGAAATGCGACTGTGCTGCACCAATCGGATTGGCCTGGGGTACGATTGTGATGTCGCCCGCAATGCTGTCGGCACTTTCTGCATCACGCAGCGTCCCGCAGAGAAAATGCAGAAGTGCTGTGCCCGGGAGTTCGTCGGCATGGAGCGCCGCCTGGATATAAACCTTCGGTGCGGCGGGGTCGTTACCCTTGAACCGATAAACCGGCAGACGCCACTCGATGCCGGGTGTGTCGCCCGGAATGATGATCTCGGAAATGTCCACGCTACGTCACTCCGCAAATTCTCTTTAACGGAGCTTTATGCGAGTCCGGCGGGCAAGTGCAAGGCGGCAGATGACGCACTTCGTTTGAAGCAAGAACCGTTGCGCCATTTTCCTGGTATCCGATCAGTCGCCACTGGCCGATATGCTCATGTTCGCTTTCACCGGCAGGCGGTCAGGAGATCGCAGCGCTGAGCAGGGCCATTCAACCGCATCGCCACGCCGGAGTTCCAAGTCTTGCGGGCCGAAGCTAAAACGCACGAACAAAATTAGAACATTTGATCTTGGCCAGGGCTGTGCGAACTGGCAAACTGTTGCAAGAAACGGGTGGAATTCGAGGTCCGGCCGTACGATTTTAGGATGCAAGCGAAGCACGGAGGCGATGTCATGGCTGAGAAAGCGCACCAATATCTGATCTTCGAAACAGTTGGTGGTTTCTGCGGAATTGCCTGGAACGAGATCGGCATCACACGTTTCCAGCTGCCAACAAAAGCCGCTGACGCGACGGAGCGACTTCTGCTGCGCCGCCTTCCGGCAGCCGAATCCGGTACACCGACGCCTGAGGTTGCCGAGGCGATCGCTGCGGTAAAGCGTTACTTCAACGGCAAAGAAACAGATTTTTCAGGCGTAAAGCTCGACCTTGAGGGGCAGGATGCCTTCTTCCAGAGCATCTATGCTGCTGCGCGCCGCGTCGGCTGGGGCCGAACGACCACCTACGGCGCGTTGGCGAAGGAACTTGGCGCCGGCCCGGAAGCGGCGAAGGACGTGGGTCAGGCGATGGCAAAGAATCCGGTTGCCCTCATCATCCCGTGCCACCGGGTGCTCGCCGCAGGTGGCAAGATCGGCGGGTTTTCGGCGCCGGGCGGCTCGAATTCCAAGCTCAGGATGCTGGAACTGGAAGGCGTTCGACTTGCGCCGCCGCAGCCGGCGCAGCAATCCCTGGGATTTTGAAGATCACGCCGTCGTCGTCGACCGGCTGCGTGCAATTGGCATGGAAAGTCTCGGCGATGGCCCTCGGGCTGTTCTCGCCGTATCCCACCAACGGGACGGCGATCAGGTTTCGTACAGCACCGCACCGTTTGGGATGAAGCGGTCGCGATGCTCGGATAGGTTCAGCCGGTAGGGGGTCTTTGGCGCGTAGCGCGTCAGTAGGATCTGAAAGTCGGTGCGCTCTGCGCGAGACCGATCCAGCAGCCGGGCGCGCACCGATGGCCGTGCGTTTTCTGAGTTCACGCGCAGTCGCTTCGACATAGGGTCCCATGGTCGACCAGAGCCTGGGCTATTTCGCGTATGTCCAGAGGTCGTCGCTTGTGATCTCGCGCCGCCGGAGCCACTCCATCGCACCGTCGAGGCTGACTTTCGTCCGATAGCGGAAGTAAATCGACGATCGAACGCCGGATTCGTGATCTCAACGCCCTCGATGGGATGCCGTTCGACGCCCTCGCTGAGAGCGGCCCCCCTCGAGGCGTACGAACTGGATAGGCGGATAATCGATCTTGGGGCGCTAGGAGTGCGGTCGATCGCCATCCACACAGGCGAGGGCATCTGCAGCGTCAGTTCGTGATATTGGAGCGCCGAGGCCAGGCATATCAAGGCCTTTGGAACCACAGCCGCATCAGCGAGCGCATCGGCCGCCTCAATCTGAGTGTCCAGGAGTTGATACAGCCCGGTGATCGCGCTCCGTCGCCCTACGCACATTAACCGAAGACCCGGCCGGAGGCTCGCCATCGCTGGATCATGTGACGCCGGTTTTCAACACATTGCCACGCCCCACCCGAGCGGATTCATTATCAGAGAAGTACCGTCAGCGAGGCATTCTTTTGCGGTCGCGCAAACGGGCGCTGCGGTATCTATCCTCCTCTCAACACACAGGGTGTAGGGCTGCGCTTCTGCTAGCTTACGATCTGTTCGGCGACCGCTTCTTCGAGGCCAGCTGCCGCTTGGGCGGCAAGACCGCCGGCCGCTGCTTGTGAATCGTAAAATTCCTCGAGTGCATAGACTCTGCCCCACCGCAGGGTGAACACGTGCAGACCACGGTTGACATACGACGCGTCGCCGTTGAGCAGCGTTGCTTTGCCGTCCCACTGGGCAAACACGGTGGTATGCCACGGCCAGCCCTTCACCCAGATGTGGTTGACCGTGAGATGGAGCGTGGGCAGGACACGGCCCAGGCGCTCAAACCAGCGGCGCACGGCTTCTTTCCCGTGGCGTTCACCACCAAGCGCGTGGGCGCCGGAAACGCGGTGATGGACATGCGGCGCGAGTGCTTTCATCGCCGCATCCCAGCGATGGCTGTTGACGTGGTCGAAGCTCTGCCGGATCGATTTCTCGACAAAATAACTGTATAGCATTTGATCTTTCCTCCAGACTTGTTCGATGGCGTGATCGAAGACACCCGCGTGGCGAGCCGCGCCGACGCAAGAGCCCGCGGCCGGCAGCAGCCAGGCTGCGGTCTTAACGTCGGGTCAACGCATTGTCGCGTCGGCCCGCAGATGCGTGTCAGTCTCGGTCGAGACCGTCACCTCCTTGCCGGACCTTGAGAACGCGTAAAGCGAGTGCTGATGGCCTGGCATGGAAAATGCCACGGAGGCGCCGTCGGCGAGGCCCATGACGACCCGCAGCGGATCGCCCCCGGTCTTCGGCGCGAAGGTGGCGGTGACCTCCAGCAGGTCGCCGTCGACCGGGATGTAGTAGACCACCATGTCGAGGTGTCGCTCGTTAAGGCTGCCGCCTTCGATCGGGCGTCCGACGGTTGCTTCCTCGGCAAAAGCCGGGGTTGCAAGAAACAGCCCGGCCAGGAGCGATGCGCTCAGCGTTTTGCGGATCATCTCATATCTCCTTTTTAGATTGCGTTCGACCTCTATATAGGGTATAGATTACGAATGCAATCTAAAAAAGGAGATGACGATGCGCGTAAGTCGCAGTCAGGCCGCGGAAAACCGCGAAACCGTGATCAATGTCGCAAGTCGCCTCTTTCGGGAGCGAGGCTTTGACGGCATCGGCCTTAAGGATCTGATGAAGGGTGCCGGACTGACCCAAGGCGCCTTTTACAAGCAGTTCGTATCAAAGGAGGACCTGGCTGCGCAGGCGTCCAGGCGAGCGATGGAGAGCGCCACCCACCGATGGTCGGCCGCGACTGCGGCTAAAGACGAGGATCCGCTTGGCGCGGTGATCGCGTTCTATCTCAGTATGGACCATCGCGGAGAAAAGATGGACGGCTGCCCGATCGTGGCGCTCGGTTCGGATGCCGCCAGACAAGGCATGGACGTGAAAGCTTCGTTCGAAGCCGGGATTAAGGAGCATCTCGAGATCCTCGGCCGTTTCATTGCCGAGACCCATGGCGAGGATGCCGATGGCAAGGCCATGGCCATTCTTGCGACGATGGTCGGTGCGCTGATGTTATCGCGCGTCGTCAACGATCCCGACCTCGCGCGGGGCTTTTTGGATGCGGCGACCCATCAGATTAACCAAGCAGCCGGCGCCTGAACGGCATGGCAGCGCTGGCGGCGCACCCAAACTGAAAGGAAAAACAGATGCGACGGATTGTTGTTACGGGCATGGGAGCGGTCACGCCCCTTGCTGCCGATGTTGAAGCGTCCTGGTCGCGTCTCCTGGCCGGCCACTCGGGCATCCGGAGGCTTCCGGACGACGTAGTGGGCGACCTCCCTGCAAAGGTCGGAGGGGTGGTTTCGTCCCTCGAAGAAGACCCCGAAGCCGGCTTCGATCCGAATACGGTCCTGGCGCCGAAGGATCAGCGCAAGGTGGACCGGTTCATTCTCTTTGGGCTCACGGCTGCACAAGAGGCGCTTGCCCAAGCAAGATGGGCGCCCGTCTCGGAAGCGGATCGCTTGCGCACGGCCACGATCATCGCGTCCGGCATCGGCGGGTTTCCCGCCATCACCGAGGCGGTGCGCACGGTTGACCTGCGCGGTGTCCGCCGCCTGTCGCCGTTTACGATACCGTCTTTCCTGGTGAATCTCGCGGCGGGCCACATCTCGATCCGCCATAGCTTCAAAGGCCCACTGGGCGCGCCGGTGACGGCGTGCGCGGCCGGCATTCAGGCGATCGGCGATGCGGCCCGTCTTATCCGCGCCAATGAGGCCGACATCGCCGTGTGCGGTGGCACCGAAGCGTGCATGAACATCGTCAGCCTCGGTGGCTTTGCTGCCGCACGCTCTCTTTCCACTGGCTTCAATGACACGCCGGCCGAGGCCTCACGACCTTTCGACATGGCGCGGGACGGCTTTGTCATGGGGGAAGGAGCCGGCATCCTGGTCATCGAGGAATTGAGCCACGCGCTTGCCCGCGGTGCCAAACCGCTCGCCGAGCTCGTCGGCTACGGCACGACGGCGGATGCTCATCACGTCACCTCCGGTCCCACCGACGGCGAAGGGGCGCGCCGTGCCATGGAGATCGCGATTGCCCAAGCAGGGATTTCGCCGCGCGAGGTTCGTCATCTCAATGCGCATGCGACCTCCACGCCAGTAGGAGATCTTGGGGAAATCGCGGCGATAAAGAGGGTATTCGGGCGCGATTTCGCGATAGCTGTCAGTGCAACGAAATCGGCGACCGGACACCTGCTCGGCGCCGCCGGCGGGCTTGGTGCTATCTTCGCGATCCTGGCGCTCAGGGACCAGGTGGCGCCGCCGACACTCAATCTGAGCGCCCCGGATCCAGCCGCCGAAGGGATCGACTTCGTCGCAAGCCAAGCTCGGCCAATGGGGATGGATTACGCGATCTCCAGTGGCTTTGGCTTCGGAGGGGTCAACGCGAGTGCGCTGTTCCGACGCTGGACGAACGAGCTGACCGGCGCGAGCACCGGACGGGCCGGTGATTGAAATCCGGCCTCCAAACGTTCCTGTTTTTCCAACACCAGATCTACGGCCGGCGGGCCGAGCGACAGTCTTGAAACGCAAACCAGCCAAAATAAAGAAGTGATATCCGTGAATAAGACCAATCTTGGGATCGCCCTGGCGACGGGGCATCCACCGGCATCGGGCACGCAAAGGCCGAGGCCCTGCAGAGCGTCGGCTTTCGCGCGTTCGGAATGGCGATAGATTGGCCCTGCACGTCGTCCATCGGCAAGATAAGGCTGCCGCCTTTTCCAGTGTTCTTCATCACCGGAGCTTCATCTCGACGCCGGAACGTGAGAAACGAGCTTTGGCCCTTCCGTTGATGGAATCCTGCTGAACCGCTGTCGCGCCGCCGCTGGGTCCGCTAGAGTTCCAAGTCCCTACCAGGCAGATCGAAACCCTGAAACGCTAATCTCATAGTAAGCTGATGCATCTGGAGCGCCTATGATGAAGCCGACCCGGTCGCCCGTGGCAGTGAGGATCGAGGACCTCGACGACGCGAGGCTGGTTGAACACGCGCGACAGTGTGACCCCGCCGCATTTTGGGTGATCATCAAGCGTCACAATCAGCGGCTTCACCGGGTCGCCCGTGCCGTCCTGAATGACGACACCGAGGCGGAGGACGTACTTCAGGAGACCTATATCCACGCCTTCACCCATCTGGCCGAATTCCGCGCGGAGGCGCGGCTCTCGACCTGGCTCACCCGGATTGCGCTGAACGAGGCCCTGGGACGCCGCCGAAAAAGGCGACCTACCGTGGACGTAAAAGCCCTCGAAGGCATGGTCGCTCCGTTCAGTGCCCACAAGCCTGATCCCGAAGAGGCGGCCGCTCTCGCTGAAATCCGCAGCCTCCTGGAGCGAGCCGTCGGTGGCTTGCCAGAGCCCTTTCGCATCGTCTTTGTCATGCGGGACGTCGAGGAAATGAGCATTGAGGAAACGGCTGTTCTTTTGGCACTACGACCTCGGACAGTGAGCACCCGTCTTTATCGCGCGCGCCGACTGCTCCGCGAGGCCCTGCGGGACAAGCTCGCCACCGTGTTCACAGATACGTTTCTCTTCGCAGGCGACCGTTGTGACCGCCTCGCGCAATCAGTCCTCGATCGGCTCGCCATCCGCCTGGTTCGAAAGGATACTCATTAGTTGAGCGCGGCGACTGAGCGCACGCAGTCGCCGTCCACACCGAGATTGCGCCCGGGGACCCGGGAATATTTTGGCGGCCCGGACCATCTAATCGTTAGGCAAAAGCATTCGGCGCCGCGGTGCTGACAGCGGTGTTGATCAACAAATATAGGAGACCACCATGCAGGACGCACTTCACCTATCCCGGCGTCAGTCGCTTCAGGGACTTGTCGTACTCGGTGCCGGAGCGGCACTCGGCGGAATCG
>NZ_JABEPH010000188.1:0-11603 GCF_013004495.1 Rhizobium sp. SEMIA 4085 | reverse complement strand
GGGTGGCGCAGAGCTGGGCGGGCTCCACCTGGGGCGGTCAGATCATCCCGCGCATCGGCATGGAAGTGATGGTCGCCTTCGTAGACGGCGATCCGGATCGGCCGCTGGTGACCGGTGTCGTGCCCAATCCGGCCAATGCCGTGCCTTACGATCTGCCGGCCAATAAGACCAAGAGCATCTTCCGCACCCAGACCCACAAGGGGCAGGGCTTCAACGAGCTAAGCTTTGAGGATGAGAATGGGCGCGAAGAAATCTATCTGCATGCGCAGAGGGATATGACGACAAAAGTCGAAAACCATTCAACTGAGCGCGTGGATGCCAACAGGATCATTTCGGTTGGCGGGATGTCATTGACCGAGGTGGAGCGCTCGAGCACGCAAAATATCGCCCAGAACTTGTCCATCAATGTAGGCACTGGAAGTTTAGGCAATCTCGTCAGCGGCGAAGCGCGTCGTGATGTCTTTGGTTTGCGACCGGCCGGCTACTTTCTGAGCAACTCACTGAATGAGGGTCTCGGGCGGGGGAACCTGAGCATAGATGCGGCAAACTCGATCAATATGAGCACTTCGGCAGTCTTCAATCTGACTGTCAGCGGCGTTTATGTCGCAACCGTCGGTGCGAATTACACTACCAACGTGGCAGGCGCTCTGTTTGTCTCATCCGGCATGGATTATCGAGAGGTCGTTGCAAGGAAGAAGATGATCGATGCGCATGGCGAAATTCATTTTCGCTGCGGCAAATCCGAGATCGTCATGCAGCCCGATGGCAAAATAACAATCAAAGGCGTGAAACTAATCGTCGAAGAAGAGGAGCATATAGACCTGAAGGCATCACGCATCGATCTCAATTCGTAGAGGCCCTGGTCGTATGGGAAGGTTCCGCTGCCTAGCACTATTTCTGCTTCTTGCTCTCGTCTCGGCTGGCGCTCATCTTCGTGCGCATGGGAAGGATATGGAAATGCTCTCAGACCTGACGATCTATCTTGAGCCGCCGATACTTGGTGGCGGCGGCACGGTTATCATCGTTCCTCGCATGATCGCTGCCATCGACTGGAAGTCGCAGGAAGGAAGGGAAAACCCTGCCGCAAGCGATCCTTACCTGAAGTCGAACAAACCCTTGCCACCTGATGGCTTGCGACTTGGAGCAATCATTTCGGACAAGGTGAGCATTGTCCAATTCGATTATCCGGAAGGAGGCACATACAAGTTCCGTTTCGCGCCGGCGCGAGGCTCCACGTTTCCCTGGGATATGCTTAAGACCAAGCACATCGGTACCGGCAGCGAGGGGGAGGAGTTGGATCCTTCGACGGGCCAGATCATAAAGGTCGGTTCTGCCCTCCATATTCACATCGTCGGGAAAGACGTGACCGAGGCGGACAGCCGAATCGTAGAGTCAGTTATTAATATCGGCTCGCTGCAGTCGCGGTACGATTGCCGGAACTACGAATTGGTTCTCGTTTGCGACGCGTCGAAGGATTTGCAGAAATGAGCAAACTTACCCTGTGGACGCGATCCTTCCATCCGCTGGAGAACTTTGGTGCGGGCGGACTGTTCTTTGAGGGCGACAATCGGAATTTCAGTACCAGCTTAGGTGTCACCGCCAGGATCAAACAGTCGGTCGAGATTTATCTCACGCAAGCCAAAGTCGTGGGAAGACGAGCGATCTCAGACCCGAGCAGCAATCGTTATATCGGAACGTACGAGGACTATAGCGATCCAAAAAAACAACCCCAAGCGGAAGTGCGGGGCCAAGTCGACCCGTATCGGCCAGACGGCGATCAGCACGCACAGGTCTTTCTTTCCTATCGGGGCCAAAATTTCGCTCTGCCGGGCTCCCAGACCGAAGGAGGCCGCGAGTTCTATAGCGGCGTCGTACCAGAACTGGATGTGACGAATTCAGTCGACATCCACGTAGATCGCGCAGCGCAGAAAATGACGTTTAGCTGCCGCATGGTCGGAGACGGATTTCCGAATGCGGAAAGTTTCTTGCTCGACATTTCCCAAAACCCGTTGTTCCTGGTGACCCATCGAAGGGTCGGCTCTGCAACGGGGCAGCTTGCCGGAAATAGACGTATTGCCATGGCATGCTCCTCCGGCAGGGTAGACTTCCCCAGTGACGCATTCGGATCCGCTCTAGAAGCTTACTTTGCACTTGACTACGCCACACATGTGGGTGGTCCGGTGGATTTGTTTGATGAGGGCGGCGTCAAGCCGTCTAGTCGCGAAAGCTGGAACCAGATGCATGAGAGACGGGACGCGCGGGGCGGGCGAGTCCGCAGGTGGTGGCTCGACAATGATGTTGTATGGGTCAGGGGACGACAGGGAAGCTCCATGCCTTGACCCGACCGTTGCCAACGTTTGTTTTCAGGAACCTTACTCTCCACAATGGAGCAATCATGCCAAAAGCACATCGCAGAGGTGATATCGGCTCCGGCCATTCGTGCCATTTCCCGCCAACTTTGGCGACTGGGGGCAGTCCTAGCGTATTCGTCAACGACAAGCCGCTGATGCGTGTTGGCGATGCCTACGTGTCGCATGGCTGCCCCGTGTGCCCAGAGCCCGCGCATGGACGCAAGCTCGCCGCCGGCTCGGCATCCGTCTTCATCAACGGCAAGCCGGCCGGCCGGATCAGTGATGCGATCGATTGTGGAGGTCAGGCGCAGACCGGTTCATCCAACGTCTACATCGGAGACGACGGCGGCGGCGGATCGGCTTGTCAGAAGTCCATGGCAGCGCGGTCGATGCCGATGGTGCGGGGATAGCGGTGGCATCCGAGCACCAGGAAGACATCGCGCTTTCCAGCGTCGGTCAGAAGTTCCTCGAGATAGTTGAGGAGATCGCGACCCACCCCGAACGGCGCATCTTTGCCGTTATGGATGGTGCTCAGTTCGATGATCTTCCGGCTCGTCTGAAACAAGCTGGTGTCTCCCATCGTCCGCTTTACCGCTACGCAGGTGGGGACTATGCCATCATCCTCGGCGGCCCATGGTTCATCGATCCCTATCTTTCTCTGCTTGGCACTCCCCAGAGCAAAGCCGAAGTCGATGACAATGGAGTTAGCGGCGAAGAACTCTCCGCTGAAGAACTCGAGGCCCGTTCTGCAGCGCTATCCGCGCAAATGGTCGATGCACTGAACGCCGGTGATCCGACGGCCGGTGGAGTATTGCCCGACGCCGGGGGCTTGGGGAATTCGCTGGCTATCCGCAACCTGCATGAGGTCTTGAAAATCGGCGACGGCAAGCCAGGGATGGTCTTTTGGATCGGCGACAAGGATCTGGCGGGCGACGTTCTTTATCGGCACCTTCGAGGCATTAACCGGGTGCGAATTCCGAAAAGGCATGATGATCTCGATGGTAACAACGTGCAGGAGCTCGGCGCGGCCGGCGACGACGAGGCACTGGCAAGGGACGCCGGCGATCGCTGCGAACTGGCCATCTTCCGCCACGCCGACGCCAATGCGCTGATCCAAGTCCTCCCAACCCTTGACGAGCATCAGATTGCAAGATTGCTCGGTCCGGCAGATCAGATCATGTTCGCGCCTGACGAATTCTGGGGCGGCGGCATCAAAAGAGGCAGAAAAGCAAATGGCTCGCCTGATGCGCCAAAGGGTCCCCTTACGCTCTCAGATGATAATTTGCGGATTGTCTCTCAGATGCGAGACGTGAAATCCCATCAGCGCATCTCAGGGTATCTTGATTGCACGGCGCACAAACAATTGGACCATCTCGACGCAGAGAGCCGCGATCGATGGATAGCAAAACATATCACTGAGGCACGGTCGTTTGGTGTACGCGCCGAGGCCGACCTTGGGCGGTGGTGTTATCTGCAGGCTATTACGAACGGTCGGTTGACAGCGCAACCTGGCGTTATCGAATACATGCGAAGCGCTGGTCTCACAGATGCCGACGAAAAGGTTCGCTTACTGTTCAGATCGATACAAGCTGCGGCTCAAACAGGGGGAGCTGCTTCATGACGACACTCGTTGCGGGAGCGCCTCTCCTTGCAGGCGGACCTCCCGGCTGGGTCGCCTATGGTCTTCTTGCCGTCGTTACGATTGGTGGTGCCTACATCATCAGTCAAAATATGTCTGAAGCGGATGATAATGCCGATGATATGCTGAACAACAGCGACCAATCAGAGTGCACAGGCGATTGCGCGAAGGCAAAAGAGGAACGACAAAAGAAACGCCGGGACGAACTTGAGGACGAGGCTGGCGTCGAGCAGAAAACCAAAGGCAAAACGAAGCACGGCGAGAAAGACGGCGGCATGAGTGAAGCCGACAAGGATTTTGACTCGCTCGAACCAGACAATTCTCGGCCGATCGACACGCAATACGGTCCGGGGCGCACTGGCACCCTCGAAGATGGCAGCAAGATCACGGTTCGCCCCGGCAGCAGCGATGGACGTCCGACGCTGCAAATCAGAAATCCGAATGGCCGGCAGACAGAAATCCGGTACAACAACGGTCCGGGAGCCTGACAAATGAAGTTGATTTCCGCCAAATCGCAACTCGACGCAGAAGAGCTCAAGCGCCTCGGTTATACCTGCCGTGTTCTGCCCGAATTTCCAAGTGAAGAAGAAATCGTCAAGACCACGAAGCTTCTTGAAGGTGAAAAAATAGAGTTCTGGTCGTTCGAATACGGGCACGATCCGGAGTATTTCGGACCTGACAATCTCCGCTCGGCCCTTGTACGGACCTACGATGAGTCACATAAAAATCTACTGATAAAGTTCGTTGATATCGACCTCTATTTCTGGGCGCCCGAAGAACACGAGTATATGCTGATGTTCGGACACTCCGACCTCGTAAAACGCGTTATGGACAGCGGCATATTTGGATTCACATTCGAGGAGTATCTTCAAAGTCCTGGTCTGTCTGACAAGACCGTAGAGGTTCTAAGGCGAATTGAAAACGAGTACACGATCGGCTTGTAGTTCCTTTACCTCTACTCGATGCAGTCGCGTGAAGACCGGATTAGAACAAAATTTCGAGGCGCTGCAGGATGCATTTGGTGCTGCCCGGAAGGCGCTGATTGCAAGCGGAGGCGCCTAAAGATGGGATCACCGCAGCGGCTCAAAAGACGCGCTTGGCCGGGGGCATTTCTGCGCTCCCTGGGCCATGCGTCAGGGGCCGCGGAGCAGCCCGCCTCAGGGATCAACTTTCTTGGCGGCCACGACCAGGGCCCTTCTCCGCATGGGCAGGCCCCGCCAGGCTACCAGCACTTTGGGCTTCACCACGATAGCCGTGCCCTCGCAGGCGGACGGGTCGCCAGCCTTGCTGGCGTCACCACACATGATGCGGCCGGGTTCATATCCTCGGCCAACGCGGCCTTCCGCGTACATATCCTCCGGCAATGCGAAGCGGTTAAAGATGAGCTGACCGTCCTGTCCGACGCTGTAAGCCGTCTCGACCAGCCGCGCCGTTATCCTGCTGCCTGTCTTCTCGCCCCTTACCTTACACGCGCGACTGCGGCCCTCGATTCACTGCCCGCCACGATCCCTGAAGGCATCCTGCCCGATGATCAGCAAAAGCGTATCGACACCGTCCGCGCGTTCCAGGCAGCACCCGAGCAGGCCCGCCGCGCGGCCATCTGACTTGGCCGAGATGAAGGCTTTTTCGATACGATCGAGAAAAATCCGCTGACGCCCGAACAGCGCCTCGCCGTGGTAACGGATGAAGACGCCACTCTAGTCCTTGCGGGGCCGGTTCGGGCAAAACCAGCGTGATCGTGGCAAAGGCTGCCTATCTGATCGCACGCGGCATCCGCAAACCGGATGACATCCTGCTCCTGGCCTATGGAAGAGACGCGGCCTCAGAGATGGCGGCGCGCATTGAAGAGCGGGCGGGCGTAGCGGTGGACGCTATGACGTTTCACGCACTTGGTAACAGGATCATTCGCGAAGTTGAGGGAACGGTGCCAGTGCTAGCCGACCATGCGAGCGATGATGCAGAGTTTAAAATGCTGCTGCGTGATATTCTGATCACCGAAGCAATATGAAGCCATCGGGAGGGGGACGCGGCCCCCCTGCTACCCCTTCGCCGAAACGAAGTGCGGTGATACCCCCCTCGCTCGTAAAAGGGTGCTGGCAGACGAATTAAAGGCTCCACAGTGGGCCAATCGGTTCGAAGAACCTTCGAGGAACTTCGTTCCGACAGGCAGGGCAGAGAGGATTATCCTTTGTCCTAACTCGTTGCACTCGTGCAATATGGGTTCTTTAGGCGGGACCTTTCCCTGTCTGGATATCTGATGTCTTGGAAGATTATCATTAGGTCAGGGACCGTCATAAGAGCAAAGCTCATTACGGGGCCATTACATCCCGAGAAAGCTTATGCCCCCAGGATACGTCTGACATGACCTAAGTAATTGAAATGAATGGCGCACCCGAAGAGATTCGAACTCCTGACCCCCAGATTCGTAGTCTGGTGCTCTATCCAGCTGAGCTACGGGTGCGTGCCAAAAGCGGTCGTGCCGCTTGCGTGGGCGATCCTCTAAAGCGTCCTTTGGGCGAATGCAATAGCAATTCGAAAAAAATCACGACTTTGGCTGCAGATGGCTGAGTTGCGGAATTTGCATCACTTTTCCGCCTGGGTGCGCGAACGATAGTCCTCCAGCGAAACCGGCCGGTCGGGGATTTCGATGCGGAACTGCGTGCCCGCCGCGGGCTTTTCGACGAGGGCGATCGTGCCGCCATGCGCAAGGACCAGTTCGCGCGCGATCGTAAGTCCGAGGCCTGTGCCGCCGCTGCGGGCCGAACCGCGGAAGGCGGCAAAGAGATTCTGCCGGGCCTTCATCGGCATGCCTGGCCCTGTATCATCAACGATGATGCTGACGACGCTACCGACGCGCTGCGCCGACACAGTGATGCGTTTGACGCCGTCGGGGGCAGTTTCGCCGGTCAACGCCTGCAACGCGTTCCGGCAGAGATTGTGAATCACGCGGAAGAGCTGCTCGCTGTCGGCATCGACCTCTATGTCCGGCGGCATCTGCTCGGCAAACTCAACGCCGCTCTGCGGATCTATCGCCAGCATATCCCGCACGTCCTGCGTCAGATCGTAGAGCCTGACCCGCCGGCGGCGCGGCGCCGATTCGCTTGCCTGACCAAAGGAGAGCACTTCCGTCGTATAGCCGACGGCGCGATCGATCGTGCGCAGCAGCTTCGGTGCGAAGCTCTTAACCATCGGATCATCGACATCTACGAGACGGTCCGACATCAGCTGCGCCGAGGCAAGGATGTTGCGCATGTCATGATTGATTTTTGAGACCGCAAGGCCAAGTGCCGCAAGATTCTTCTGCTGCTTCAGCGTCTTTTGCAGTTCCATCTGCATCGCCGTCAGACGCCGTCCCGCGACCGCCAGTTCATCGCGCCCGCCATCGCCCACGAAAACGTGCTGCGGGTTTTCCGGATCGGCTGAAAATTGCTGCATGTTGCCCGTCAGCCTGCGGATCGGGCGGATCAGGATGCGGTTAATCACGAAGAAAATCAGCGTCGCGGTAAACAGCGAGATCAGCACGGAGAGGAGCAGAACATTGCGTGCATAGACGAGCATCGCCGTGCGCAACGGCTTTTCCTTCATCAGCACTTCGACGCCCATGTTCGTCTCGCCGACCGGGCCGTAAACACGGATGATGCGGTTGCCGCCAAAAAGCAGCGTATCCAGCGCGTCTCGCATGGAACTGATCGGCGTGGCCTTGGTCAGGTCATACTGCTCATCGACGGATGTCGGCATGCTGCTCATCGCCAGAAGCCTGGAGGTGCCTTCCTTGCGAAGAACGATCGCCTTCGTGCCGGTCGCCGCCAATGTTTCCTTCTGCAAAGCGTACGGGAGTTCGACGGGCTGCAGGCCATCGATAACGATGGCGGCGGCAGCAGCCGTGTTCAGCTTGTCCTCCAGCCAGCGGATGCGCATGCTCGCGATGGAAGGGAAGAAGATCAGCACTTCGGCGAGCATGATGAAGAGGACGGTCAGCCAAAGCAGCTTGCCCGACAGGCCGCCGAATGCACCCGCCGGACGGCCATTTGCGCCGTCCGCCGCAACGTCGACAGTCGAATTTCCGCCTTGCTGTTGCTCCGGCATCGTCATTTCCGATCGGCTAAGCGCCTGAACCGAGACTTCTATAATAGCCGATCGAAGTGCGCTTTCAAATCTTCGCGAGCGACGGCAAGCCGTCACAAAAGAAAACGCCGCCCGCAGGCGGCGTTTTCCGACTGTCGACGATACTCAGAATTCTTCCCAATTCTGCGCGGCAACCGCCGCGTTGCCGTTGAAGGCCCGCGAGACGGTCTTCATCACGCGGCGCGCCGGGGAGGCAACCGGGCGGTGTTCTTCGCGGCGGGCAACGGCGAGCGGCGCTGCAGCAGCATTCGAAATCCTGAAATGGGCAATAAGGTTGACGAGACCGTCGGCTTCTACGGAGAGCTTGTGGGTCGCAGCCGAGGTTTCCTCGACCATCGCCGCATTCTGCTGCGTCACCTGGTCCATCTGGTTTATGGCGGTGTTGACCTCCTTGAGGCCGGTCGATTGCTCCTTGGCCGCCGTCGCGATCGAGTGAATATGATCGTTGATCGCGATGACGCGGGTTTCGATCTCGCCAAGCGCCTCGCCGGTTGCCTGCACCAGCTTCACACCGACGTGAACCTCATCGCCGGACTTGGTGATGAGCGCCTTGATGTCCTTTGCGGCCGTTGCCGAGCGCTGGGCGAGCTCGCGAACCTCCTGCGCGACGACGGCAAAGCCCTTGCCTGCTTCCCCGGCGCGTGCCGCCTCGACGCCGGCGTTCAGTGCGAGAAGGTTGGTCTGGAAAGCAATCTCGTCGATTACGTTGATGATCTGGCTGATTTCGCGCGATGCCTGCTCGATGCGGCCCATGGCATCGACCGCGTTGCGGACGACGACGCCGGAGCGGCCGGCATCATCCTTCGCTTCCGAGACCATGATGCTGGCTTCCTGCGCCCGTTCCGTCGAGTTCTGCACGACGGCCGTGATCTCGTCGAGGGCTGCGGAGGTCTGCTCGAGGGCCGCCGCCTGCTGTTCCGTGCGCCTGGAGAGATCGTCACTGGCAACGCGGAGCTCGTTGGTGTTGCCGTTGATCGCTTCGGTGGTCTCGCGGATCTCGAGCATGGTCGTCTGCAGCGTCTGGAACGTGTTGTTGACGTTCTGCTGCAACTCGGCGAAGGCACCCTGGAAGTCGCCGCGCATGGTCTGTGTCAGATCGCCATCCGCAAGACTTGCAATGACGCGGCGGGTTTCGCCGACGCCGGCATCGACGCTCGAAAGCAGCGTGTTGATATTGCCTGCGAACTGATTGAGATTCTCGTCCTCATAGTCCTTCTCGATACGGCGGCTGAAATCACCAGCAGCCGCGGCAGCGACCACCACAGACATGCTCGACTGCAGGTCGTCGCTCTTGGTGCGCATGGCCGCTTCCTGCGCATGCAGGCGCTTGATGGCCAAGCCGTTTTCCTTGAAGACGGCGACGGCGGCAGCCATCTCGCCGATCTCGTCCTTACGGCCGGCATAGGGCACATCCGCGTCGAAATTGCCGTTGGCGACTTCATTGATGGCGGTCGTTACGCGCTTGATCGGACGACTGAGATGATTGGTGCCGATGTAAACGCCCATACCGACGCCTGTCGAAATGCCGACGCCGGCAATGGCAAGCACGAGCCAGAACAGCGAAGCACGGAAGGCTTCGATCTCGGCATCGACGGCCTGCAGCTCGGCCTTGTCGGTCTTTACGATCGCATCGATCTCGGCCTGGAAGGCCTTTCGGTTCGCGCGGTTGGCTTCATTGTTGCCTTGGGTGTTGGCGGCTGCCGGTCCGACTTCAGTGCCGAGACGGACCGTTTCGGTGCGGAAGGTGCGGAATTCCTTGGCTCGCTCGACGAGCTTTGCGAAGCTTTCCTTCTGGCTCTCGGGAACGAGCGGCGTCCATCCGGCGATGACCTTGTCGATCTCATCGAGATTCGCCATCAGTCCCTTGGCGAAGTTGCCGGTATCCTTGATTTCCTTCGCCGCGTAGATGCCGCGGGCTTCCATAACTGTCGCCGTCACGAAGCGGTTGAGCCGCTCGCCAGCATAGGCACGCTGTGAGGCACTCTTATAGGCGCTGAATTTGTTGTTGTACTCGTTCATGGCAACAAGGGCGGTTGCACCAATAACAAGGGCGACAGCTGCCATAACGGAAACGAGCAAATTGATCTTGCCGCGGATTTTCAACGGAATGCCTCCTGAGGGACTAACGACAGTCTGGAAAGCAAATTCCCAGCCGATAGAATGAAGATCGGCTAAATGTCTTAATGTTACATTTCGAATGCGATGGTTTAGTACTCCAAAAAATTACCCATATTATCCGCCATCGACGGCGTTATTCGCATAAATTGCATAAACCTGAGTAAAAACATCACCGATGGCATGCCCATCAAGGCAAAACCGGCAAAATTCAACCTGTCGCCGTGTTGGGCGCAATAGTTAATACCATAATGCGAATTTTTACAGTCCTAAAACGGCTGGCCGATGAATCACCGGGCGATAATTGACTTCTTGAGGCTTCATCCGTATAAGCCGCCGCACGTTCGGTCACTTCGGTCTTTGGCCTCGCCCGTTCGAAAAACAACGCTCCTTGCAATATGCAAATTCAAGAAGGGCCGCACTCCGCGGTGTTTAAATAAATGAAGCGTACCTACCAACCATCGAAGCTTGTCCGCAAGCGCCGCCACGGTTTCCGTGCGCGTATGGCTACCAAGGGCGGCCGCAAGGTCATCGTTGCCCGCCGCGCGCGTGGCCGCAAGCGTCTTTCGGCCTAAGGCCGGAGTGCCCGATAACAGATGGCGGGCGAATTGACGACCACTGAAAAAAACACTGCAGGGCGGTTGAAAAGCCGCCCGCAGTTTCTTGCTGTCCGCAACGGCGAAAAGCGCAAGGGTGGCCTCTTCCTGCTCGAGGTTCTCGACCGGAAAGAGCCCGAAACCGAAGCCCGCGTCGGCTTCACCGTCACAAAAAAACATGGCAACGCGGTCGAACGGAACCGCATGCGCCGCCGCCTCAAAGAGGCGGTGCGACTTCATGTGGGGTTTGCAATGCAGCCCGGACACGACTATGTGGTTGTCGCGCGAAGAGACTGCCTGACGGCATCCTTCAAGGAATTGAGCGCGGAGCTTAAGGCACGCGTCGAAAACAAGCCGAAACACAGGCGATCCTCCGACGGACGCCCCAGGAACGTATGATGCAAAACAACCGCAATTATTTCATTGCGATCGCTCTCTCGGTGCTGATCGTTCTTGGCTGGCAGTTTCTTTACATGAACCCGCGCATCGAGGCTCAGCGCAAGGCGCAGGAAGCCCAGAAAGCGCAGCAGCAGAGCGAGCAGACACAGGCTCCTGCTGCAGGCGGCCAGCCCGCACCGCACACAAGTGGCGCCGCGCCGACCGGCCAGCCTGCAGCGACCGCACCGCCCGCGGACGCGCTTGCAAACGCGCCGCGCCTCGCCATCGACACGGAAGCGCTCTCTTGCGCCGTCAACCTAGCAGGCTCCCGCCACGACAGCCTTCCGCTCACAGGTCAGCCCTCACCCACCGACACGACCCACCCACCCAATACGCCTT
>NZ_JABEPH010000187.1:0-11626 GCF_013004495.1 Rhizobium sp. SEMIA 4085 | reverse complement strand
ATATCGGCCCTGCCGATAAGCAGCAGCATGACGAAATCGACTTCGAGGTACTCGGCAAAGACACGTCGAGTGTCCAGGTGAACCAATACATCAAGGCCAAGGGTGGTAACGAAAAGCTCGTGCCCGTCGACCAAGGCGCCGATCAGGCCTTCAATGACTATGCATTCGTCTGGGAGCCGACCAGGCTTCGCTATTACCTGAACGGCAAGCTTGTCCAGGACGTTACAGACCCGTCCAAGATTCCTCAGAACGCGCAGAAAATCTTCTTCAGCCTCTGGGGAACGGATAAACTTTCAGACTGGATGGGCAAATTCGCCTACACCCAACCCACGACGATGGAAATCGATAGAGTGGCCTACACGGCGCCAGGTGACAAATGCCAGTTCAAGGATTCGATCGCCTGCACGCTCAATTAAGCCTTCTACACAGCACACCCGAAACGGACTCCGGTGACATCCGGGATAGCGCAAGGAGTATTGATGCTAAAAGTCCTCTATCTGGCGCATGATCTGGCCGATCCTGCCGTGCGCCGCCGCGTGCTGATGTTGACAGAAGGCGGCGCCTCGGTGACGCTTTCCGGCTTCCGGCGCGGCGAGAACGCGCTTGCCGCCGTCAACGGTCTCACGCCGATCGAACTTGGCCGGACCGCCGATGCCAAGTTCGGCCAGCGCATGGGCGCTGTCGCAAAGGCGGTCGCTGGCCTGCGGGGCCTGCTGAATGGTGTTGAACGGCCGGACGTGATCATCGGGCGCAATCTGGAATCGCTGGCAGTCGCCGAACGAGCCAGCCACCTCTTCGGCGGCGTGCCGATCGTCTACGAATGCCTCGATATCCATCGCTTTCTCGTGAATGACGGCATAGCCGGCAGGGCTGTGCGCCGTGCCGAAGCCTATTTCGGGCGAGATGCGAAACTGATCCTGACGAGTTCGCCCGCCTTTATCGCGAACTACTTCGTTCCGCGCTCGGCTCTCAAGGCGCCTATCATGCTTGTCGAGAACAAGGTGCTCGCGTTGAACGGCATGCCCGAAGCAACCCCGCTCCGCTTGCCGCCGAACGAGGGCGAGCCCTGGAAGATTGGCTGGTTCGGTGCGCTTCGCTGTCGCAAGTCGTTGCAACTGCTTGCCGATTTCTCCAGCCGGATGAACGGCCGTGTCCGCATCGTGCTGCGTGGCCGGCCGGCCTATTCCGAATTCGAGGATTTCGACGCCTTCGTCGCCAATGAGCCCTACCTGAGTTTCGAGGGACCGTATAAGAACCCGGAAGACCTGCCGGCGATCTACGGCGACGTCCACTTCTCCTGGGCGATCGACTTCTTCGAGGAGGGCCTCAATTCCAGCTGGCTGCTTCCCAACCGGATCTATGAAGGTTGCCTCCATGGCAGCGTCCCCATTGCGCTCGCAGGCACCGAGACGGCTCGCTTCCTCTCCCGCAAGGATATCGGCCTGACGCTGCACGACGCCTCTGTCGAAAGCCTCGAAGCGCTTTTCGACGGCCTGACCGGTGAACGTTACGGCACACTCGCTGCGGCAGTCGCCGCCGAGGATCGGAAGAGCTGGCTCGCCGACTGCAGCGATTGCCGCGCCTTGGTCGACAATCTGTCCCGCCTTGTACCGTCCGCCGCCGCCGGTGCCTCTAACCCCGCAACCGCAGTTCCAGAAGGGTCGACTGCAATGAAGACTGACGTTTCTTCCAGCGTCGCCAGCCTCATCATCATTCCTTGCCTGAACGAGGCAAAGCACATCAAACCCCTGATCGAAAAGCTCGGCCCGGCGCTTGATCAGTTGAACGCCCGCATCGTCGTCGCAGACGGCGGAAGCACCGACGGCACGCGTGAGATCGTCGGCCGTATCAGCGAGACCGACCCGCGTGTCATCCTGCTCGACAATCCCCGCCGCATTCAGAGCGCAGCCATCAATCTCGCGGTCAAGACCTTCGGCCGCGATTATGAATACCTGATCCGGATCGACGCCCACGGCGACTATCCGGCGGATTACTGCCAGAGGCTCGTCGAAGAGGCCGAGCTTACTCAGGCGGATTCGGTCGTCGTCGCCATGGAGACGATCGGATTCGGGATGTTCCAGAAGGCCACTGCTTTCGCGCAGAACTCCAAACTCGGCAATGGCGGCTCGAAGCATCGCGAGGGAGCCAAGGGCCATTGGACCGATCACGGCCACCATGCGCTGATGCGCGTCGCCGCCTTCGAGACCGTCGGAGGCTACGATGAAACGTTCAGCCATAATGAGGACGCGGAATTGGATTACCGTCTTAAAAAGGCGGGCTTTGGCATCTGGATGACAGACAAGACACGGATGATCTATTATCCAAGATCAACCGTTGGAACGCTTTTCCGGCAATATCTCGGCTACGGCCGGGGCCGTGCGAAGAACATCCTGAAGCACGGCAGCATGCCGAACCTTCGCCAGATGCTGCCGCTTGCGGTGGTTCCGGTCTTTATCGGCGCGTTTCTGGCCGTGCTGAGCTGGATTGCGGTCATTCCGTTTAGCCTCTGGGCCGTCGCCTGCGTCGGCTACGGCTTCTGGATGGCAGTCGGCCAGCGCAATCCATACGGGCCGCTTGCCGCGCTGTCGGCCATGGTGATGCATTTCGCCTGGTCGGCCGGTTTCTGGATGGAGCTTCTGAGCTTCCGCAACCGCAAGGCGTCTTGATGAAGGACCAACGCATGCAGATCGATATCGGCGTTTGCACCTATCGCCGCGCCTCGTTGAATGAGGCGCTGCTTTCGCTTGGCGTGCTTGCGGTTCCCGAAAACGTCACCCTGCGCATCATCGTTGCCGACAACGATGTGACGGCGAGCGCGCAGGAACGCGTCGACGCGCTCCGCTCGACGATCCCGCACGAGATCGCCTATGTGCATTGCCCTGCATCCAACATCTCGATTGCCCGCAACGCATGCCTCGAAAATGCCAGGGGCGATTTCCTGGCCTTCATCGACGACGACGAGGATGCCTCAGAAAACTGGCTGGTGGAACTTATGAATGCGGCGGAAAAGACCGGCGCCGATGCGATCCTCGGCCCGGTCCGCAGTGTCTATGCATCGACCGCTCCTGCCTGGATGCGCGAAGGTGATTTTCATTCGACGCTGCCGGTCTGGGTGGGCGAGGAAATCCGCACGGGCTACACCTGCAACGTGCTGCTGCGTCTCGGCTCCGAACATGTGAAGGGCCGCCGCTTCAACCTGGCCCTTGGAAAGACGGGCGGCGAAGACACCGAATTCTTCAGCCATATGCACCGGGACGGAGGACGCATCGCCTATGCTCCCGAAGCGCAGGTCTATGAGGCGGTGCCGGAAAAACGGGCGGAGCTTTCATGGCTCGTGAAACGCCGTTTCCGTTTCGGCCAGACGCATGGACGTCTATTGCAGGAGAGGTATCAGGGTCTCAACCGCCTGAAACAGATCGGACTTGCCACCGCCAAGGCCGGTTATTGCCTCGGCGTGGCGCTCGTCTGCATCCTGGTGCCCGTTCCACGCTATCGCTATGCACTTCGCGGCACGATGCATCTCGGCGTCGTCAGCGGCCTGCTCGGCGTGCGCGAGATACGCCAATATGGCGCAGCAGAGGGGACTGCATGACGAAAGAGCTGCCCGACATCAGCTTCATCATGGCTGCATATAACGCGGCCGAAACGCTTTCGAAGGCGATCGAAAGCGCGCTCGCGCAGACCGGCGTGACCGTCGAGGTCATTGTTGCAGACGATTGCTCGGGCGATGACACGCGCGAGGTGGCCAGCAGCTATTCGCACAGGAATGTCCGTCTGCTCGCGCTCGAAACGAACGGCGGACCGGCTGCAGCGCGCAACGCAGCCATTGCCGCAGCAACGGGCCGGTGGCTTGCCGTACTCGATTCCGACGATGCGATCGAACCGGGGCGGCTGGCCAGGCTGATTGCCCGCGCCGAAAAAGCGGGCGCGCAGATCGCAGTCGACAATCTGCGGGTGATCCGCGCCGATGGCACGCTGCCGGAAACCATGTTTTCCGAGAGCGCGCTGGCAGCCATGCCGGAACTGACGCTGGCCGATTTCATTCGCTCCAATGCGCTTTTCCAGACGACGCATAATTTTGGCTATCTCAAGCCTGTTTTCGAACGAGCCTTCATCGAGCAGCACACATTGCGCTTCGACGAAAATCTGCGGATCGGCGAGGACTATGTATTCCTCGCCTCCGCACTGGCGCTTGGCGCGCGCTGCGTGGTCGAGCCCGTTGCCGGCTATGACTACAATATCCGCGAGGGTTCCATCTCCCGGGTGCTGGAACTTAGGCATATCGAGGCGATGTTGGAGGGAGACAGGGTCTTCCTTGACAAGCATACGCTCGATGTGGAGGCCTCCTCCGCGCAGAAATTCCGGACACGCAGCCTGCAGCAGGCGAGATCGTTCCTTCTCCTTGTCGACAGCATGAAGAACAGATCGATCTCCGGCACGATCAAGGCGGCATGGAGCGATCCGATCGCGCTGCGCCACCTCAAGATGCCGATCGCTGTCCGCATCAACAGATTGGCCGCGGCATTGCGCAATCTCGCCGGCCTCAAGACAGACATTCCAACGTTCGGCGGCGCGCCGCGCTCGCCCAAAGGATGACCTCATGAACCAACGAAACCTGACCCTGCACAGCACGGTACCGAAAGCGTCCGACGATTCCGACAGCTTCATCGATATCGATCGGCTGATTGCGATCCTGTTTCGACGCGCCGGTTCGATCGCGCTTTGCGTCGTCGCGTTCGTGGCGCTTGCTGCCACCTATCTGATCCTTTCGACGCCCGTCTACACATCGATGACGCAGATCCTGCTCGATGACAGCATGACCAAATATGCCGAGGATGAGGCGCCTGCCGCCAGTGCCCAGCAGGTGGATATGCAGATCGCGAGCGCCGTCGAGATTCTGAAGTCGAACGAGTTGGCACTGAGCGTCGTCGATGCTCAAAACCTCTCCGAGAACGGTACCATCCTCGATCCTGGCCAGGGGGCCTTTGAACTGGTGAAATCCGGTGTGAACCTCATTGTCAGCGCCCTGACACCGGGGGGCCCGCCGACCTCGGAGGAGAATGCCCGCAATGGCCGCCGGCAGAAGGCCGCGGCCAAGCTGCAGCAGGCGCTGGCCGTGGAACGCGTTTCCCGCAGTTCTGTGATCGCCGTCGCCTTCCGCTCGACGGACAAGATGTTGGCGGCAAGGGTCACGAAGGCCTATGCCGACGCCTATCTGAGCGACCAGCTCAACGCGAATTTCGACGCAACCGAGCGCGCCTCCGTCTGGTTGCAGGAACGTCTGGCCGACCTGCGCGACCGTTCGCAGCAGGCTGCGCTCGAAGTCGCAAAGTTCAAGACCGAAAATGGCCTGACCTCGGCAAACGGCGAACTGATGTCCGAGCAGCAGCTTGCCGACCTCAACAAGCAGCTCATCGTCGCGCAGGCTGATGCGGCCAGCGCCTCGGCGCGTTACAACCAGTTCAAGTCGATTGTCGATCAGGGTCCGGAAGGTGCGGTCAACAACGCCGCAATTTCCTCCGGCCAGACCGACAATTCCGTGATCCAGGACCTGCGCACACGTTATATCGGGGTTACCCGCCGCGAGCAGGAGATCACCACCAATTTCGGCGCGGACCATCCGCAGGCGGTGCAGCTGCGCACGGAAAAGGAAGACCTGACGCGTCAGATCTTCCAAGAACTCCAGCAGCTTACCTCCAGCTACCGCAATGAGTTCGAGGTTGCGAAATCGCGTCAGGAGTCGCTGCAGGAAAACATCCGGCATCTGACCGGAAAGAACTCCGAATCCGACAAGTCGATCGTCAAGCTCAACGACCTCGAACAGCGGGCAACCGCGCTGAAGACGCTTTATGAAGCCTATCTCGGCCGTTACGAGGAGGCAGCACAGCAACAGTCCTTCCCGATCGCCAAGGCGCGTGTGATTTCCGAAGCCGGTATCCCGACGTCACCGTCGAGCCCCAAGAAGACGATGACGCTCGGTCTGGCGATCGTCCTCGGCCTGATGGCTGGCGGCGCGTTGACGGCATTCCAGGAATTCCGCGAGCGCTTCTTCCGCGTCGAGGGTGACGTTCGCTCCATCCTGGGCCTGAAGTTCCTCGGCTATCTGCCGCTGGTCGGCAAATTGCCGAAGGAGCGCAAGGTCTTCCAACCGCGCAAGACCCCGCTACCCGAGACCCAAGAAGTGCCAGAAGACGGCGCGAGTTTCGAGCGCATCATGCGTATCGTTCTCGAAGCGCCCCGCTCGGTCTTTGCCGAAACGCTACGTAACGCCAAGCTTGCAAGCGACGTCATGTTCCAGGGCAAGAGCGACCGCGTCATCGGTGTCGTCTCCGCCCTCCCCGGCGAAGGTAAGTCGACGACCGCGGCGAACTTCGCAGCACTGCTTGCCTCCAGCGGCAAGCGCACGTTGCTGATCGATGCGGACCTTCGCAACCCGGGCCTGACGCGCATGCTGAAGACCCCGCCGCAGCATGGTCTGGTCGAAGCAGTGCTTGGCGAAGTACCGTGGGCAAGCGCAGTCAGGGTGGACAGCCGCACCAAGCTTGCGATCCTGCCGGTCGTTTCGAACGACAACCTGATGCACACCAGCGAGCTTCTTGCCTCGCAGGGCATGTTCAACTTGATGGAACATGCCCGCAAGATGTTCGACTACATCGTCGTCGACCTTGCACCGCTCGGCCCGGTCATCGACGCAAAGGCCTTCGCGCCCCAGGTCGATGGCTTCCTGTTCGTGACGGAATGGGGCCAGACGCCGACCAGCATGGTCCGCGATATTGTGAATGCCGAACCGCAGATCAAGCAGAAGATCCTCGGCGTCATCCTCAACAAGACGGATATGACCGAACTCGGCAAATTCAGCAACTTCGGCGCAACGGAGCGCTACCACCACAAATATGTCAGCTACTACACGGAGGAAATTCCCCCGAAGCGGCAGTCTGCCGAAGCTTGATCAGGTGGAGAAGAGGTGAACCCGACCCTGCCACAGGCGGGCGACGGTCAGCCTCCCGCTCTTGAAGGCCCGCGTATCCAGGGTGAGCCGCCGCGGCTGGACGTCCGGCTCGCTGCAGGGCGTATGGCCATGAACGACAAGCTTCGGCAGCGCGATGCCGCTGTCGAGGAACCGCTCGCGGATGAAGACGAGGTCGTCGTCGCTCTGCTTGTCGATCGTAACATTTGGGTCGATGCCGGCATGGACGAACAAAACGTCCGGCGTATCGACGAGGATCGGCAGCGCCCGCAGGAAATCGATATGCTGGCGCGGCAGCGATTGGCGGATGAAGCCGTCAAGCTTGGAAGCCGTCGGAAAGATGAGCGGCAGATGCTCGGCGTCGAGACCATAGGAGCGTAGCAGCGAATCGGCGCCCATGCGCATCCATTCGGAAAACGAAATCTTCCCGTCGATATAGTCGAGCATCATGATTTCGTGGTTGCCAGTCAGGCAGATCCGGTCGAAACCTTCCGGCACTGGCCCCATCAGATGCGAAATCACCTGCGCAGATGAAGGGCCGCGGTCGATGTAATCGCCAAGCATGATGATGAGCTTGCGGCCGGGCAAGCGTGCTGCATCCTTGACGATGGTATGTTCGGCCATCTGCAGCAGATCATGCCGCCCATGGATGTCGCCGACGGCATAGATCGGCCTGTCGCCGGGATCGAGCTGAAGGCGTTGCCGGGCGGACGATAGTATCATGGGAACCCCTTGGTCATCTTCAATGGATGAGCCATAATCAATCCTGTGCCTGACTGAAAGCGGCGCCGTCGAGAAGTGAAATGTTTGTGGGATAGTCAGGCATGGACATCTCTATCAAGATGGTAAGAAAATTCAAACCATACTGACTTTGTAGAAAAACCGGCCTTATCATCCCGGTTGTGATCCATCACTCCTATCATCATCGAACAAGAGTACGATCGATGGGAACCGTATCGCAATTTCACGACCGGGCGCGACCGGTCGCACAGCGCATCGGAAGCGAGGAAGAGGCGATCAGCACAGCGCGCGCCCTTGCCGCCGCCTTTCAGCGGCAGTCGAGCGAGCGCGACATCAATCGCATCCTACCCTATCAGGAAATCGACGCCCTCTCGCAATCCGGCCTCGGCGCGATCACCGTTCCGCCCGAATATGAAGGACTGGACGGTACCAATTCGCTGCTCGCCGAAATCGTTGCGATCATCGCTGAGGGCGATCCTTCGCTCGGCGAGTTTCTCGAAGTCCACTTTACAGTGCTGTCCGGACTTCGGCAAAAGGCTGGCGAAGAGCTGCAGCGCGCCCTCTTTGCGCGAGCACTTGCCGGCGATCGTTTTGCCGCGGCCACTTTTGCGGATGCTGCGGCAGTCAGTTCCCGCGGTCTCGGGTATCGACTGAATGGCCGCAGCAGGTCTTCGCCGGCGGTGCTCTTTGCCGATTGGATCGTGGTCGGACACGATCAGACGGCGCTTTACCTGCCCTGCGACAGCGAAGGCCTTCAACTTGTCGATGATTGGGATGGCCTTGGCCAGCGCACCAACGGCACAGCCGCCATCGCAGCCAGCGACTTGCATGTCAACGCGGATGCAGTCGCGCTTGTCGCGCAGGCGCCATCGGCGATCGGCGAATTGCTGCATGCCGCCGTCGATCTCGGGATCGCGCGTGCGGTTCTTTCCGCCGATGCGGGTGGCGCACAGGCAAACGACGTTGGCAAGCTTGCGATCGGCATAGAGACGGTAGCCGCGCTTCTGGAAAGGGCGGGCCGCAAGCTCGACATCGCGCAGATCAATATGAGCGGCCCGGCGGCCGAAGATGCCTATTTCTCCGCGACTGCGGCGCGCGCCGTCGCAAGTAAGCTCGCCATAGATGCCTCGGGCCTTATTTTCGAACTGATGGGGGAAAACACCGCGAGTATCGGCCTCAATCTCGACCGGCATTGGCGCAACGCCCGCATCCGCGCGCTGAGAACATCCGCCGATGTTCTTCATCAGCGCGCCGCCCAGCATTTGCGTAAGGATCGCTACTAGATCAGCCCGCCGCGAAAACCGGCGACGTCTCGTCGTCTCCATCGCTGAGCTTGCCGCCCTTTTTGACGAATTGCTCGAGCGTCATGTTGTCGAGGATATCGGCGATCGCATCCCGCACTTCGGTCATCGACCGGCGCACATGACAGGTTTCCGGATCCGAACAGTCGTCGCAGGCTTCATAAGCCGTGCGGCTTGCGCAGCGAATGGGAGCGAGCGGCCCGTCAAGCGTGCGGATGACATGGCCGATGCGGATCTCCGACGCCGGCCGCGACAGCGAATAGCCGCCGCCCGGCCCCTTCTTGGAGCGAAGGATGCCGACATTGCGCAGCTCCAGCAGGATCGTATCGAGGAACTTCTTCGGGATATTGTTGCGTGCGGCGACATCGTTGATGAAGGCGGTTTCTCCCGGCGCCAGACGCGCCAGATCAACCAGTGCCTTCAATCCGTATTTTCCCTTTTTGGTCAGCATTTTCGATCGTCCCGCAGATCCCGCGCTGCTTTCTTTTATCCATGCAAATAGCGCCGAAAGCATGAACGCCCAATAAATAGCTATTATTTATATAGGTTAAGTTCAACTCTATGGCTCTCCCCAAAAATCATGATCTGCCTTGAGTTTTTGGCGGAATAATTTCTGGAGGCCGGCGAGCCGCCGCGATGGATGCCGCCAGCCGAAGGCGCTGTCAAAGGAGGACGCAAGGGCTGAGGCACAGCCCACCGTCGATCAGTGGTTCCCGAGCTGTTGTCGCGGGCCTATACCGACGCAGCCGGACGGGTTTGCGCACCTTGGCGCGTGCCCGCCGCCGGATCGCCGCTGAACCGCGCTCGAGAAGAAGAAGGACCTGGCGCAAAACCCAGCATATTGGCGCCAACAGATACGCTGACGCGATCGTCGTCGACGCCGGGCGAGAACTTCGGCCCGCCTGAGTTCGGGTTCATTTGTCATCATCCTACGATACCCATCCTCCCAACCCCTAAAGACGCGCGATGAGCGTCACTTCAGCTTTGCTCAGCGATGACCTTTCGCTCAGCGCTAAAATCTACTTCCAGCTGTATGACAAGTATTGCATTATCGAGCGTAGTTCGTGCGCAACGGCCGGAAGCGACACCCTAGAAGCATTCGCCAAGAGGGCCCCTGAACCAAGGCCAATAGCATTTGTTCATCCCTCGCCCTTAGCGGATTCTAGGAACCCCTTTATTGCGGCGAGGCTACCTGCCGCCTGCTTAATAAGCATCAGCTAATCCTCGCCACAAGTGGTCGGATAGCGTATTCTTCTTGTTCTGCCGTCACCGGCCAAGGCATTGAGGTATGGCGCGCCCGAACGGTCGACAGGGAGAGCTCGCCGCCTAAATAGGTCACCTGACGTGCGCTGCAGGGGGGCGCAACGTGGAGAAAATGAGCGTCAGTCTCAGTCGTCGGATCGAACTGTTGGAGCGGGAGCTTGGCGAGGTCCTGGAACAGCAGACGGCAACAAGCGAGATCCTGCGCGTCATTTCGACCTCACCCAACGACGTGCAGCCGGTCTTCGATGCGATAGCAGAAAACGCAGCGCGGCTGTGCGGGGCAGAATTCTGCTTCGTATTTCGCTTCGACGGAGAACTCCTGCACCCCGTTGCCTATCACGGCGTTTCGCGCGACGGGATCGAAGCGGTACGTGCGAATTTTCCGCAGCGTCCAAATAGAGGCAATGCCACGGGGCGAGCCTTTATCAGCGGTGCCATCGCGCAGATTCCCGACGTGTTTGCCGACCCCGATTATCGGATGCTCTCGCTGGCGACAATCATGTCCTACCGCAGCGCCATTGCCGTGCCGCTCGTGCGGAAAGGTCGTCCGATCGGCTCAATCGCCGTTACTCGACGCGCAGTCGGGTTCTTTCCAGAGCGGCAGGTCGAGCTGCTGCAAACATTCGCCGATCAGGCGGTGATCGCCATCGAGAACGTCCGCCTTTTCGAGGAGGCGCAGGCGCACAATAAAGAAATAACAGAGGCTCTCGAGCAGCAGACGGCAACAAGCGAAATTCTTCGCGCCATCTCGACCTCGCCGACGGACGTGCAGCCTGTGTTCGACACGATCGCCCTCCATGCAGCCCGGCTTTGCAGCGCGCAATTTTGCCACGTGTTCCGTTACGATGGGGAACTGCTCCACTTTGTGGCATATCACCGGCTGGAGCCGGAAGGCGTCGAAGCGGTCCGCGCTCTGTTTCCGGCCCCGCCCAATCGAGGCAGTGCCGCCGGACGCTCGATCCTTAGTCGGTCGGTGGAACAGATAGCGGACCGGCTAGTCGATCCTGAGTATCAGGCTCACACGACGCTTGGCGCCCAGTCCGCAAACTACCGAAGCCTGGTGGCGGTACCGATCATACGCAACAGTAGTCCGATCGGAACGATTGTTGTGGCACGAAACCGGCCCGGACTCTTCCCCGATCGGCAAGTTGAGCTCCTTAACACCTTCGCCGATCAGGCAGGGATAGCGATCGAGAATGTTCGGCTGTTCACCGATCTGGAGCTACGCAACCTCCAGCTGAAAGAGTCACTACAGCAGCAGACCGCAACAGCGGATGTTCTCAAAGTCATCAGCCGGTCCGCCTTCGACCTCCAAACCGTCCTCGACACTCTCGTCGAGTCCGCCGTGCGGCTC
>NZ_JABEPH010000186.1:0-11768 GCF_013004495.1 Rhizobium sp. SEMIA 4085 | reverse complement strand
TATCCCGGTTGTCCTGATGGTCTACTAGCGAGTCCGGCAGGTCCGGGTTGCGCTCCTTGAGGAGAATGGGAAACCGGCAGCCGAACGTCACTCTGTGACCGAAGCTAACGCATCAGGTCACGCATTGATGGGGTGGACGCCCCTCGACGGCATCGAATGTGCCAACATGGTGGGTGTTAACCGCCACAACAGAGGAGACGTCCGAAATGAACGTTAGCATGATGGGGTTGGATTTGGCCAAGAATGTCTTTCAGGTGCATGGATCGGATACCGCTGGCGCCGTCATTTTCCGCAAGCAGCTGCGGCGTGATAAGCTGCTCGCGTTTTTTGCCGGACAGCCGGCGTGCATCGTCGCGATGGAAGCCTGCTCTAGCGCGCATTATTGGGCACGGGAGATCAGCAAATTCGGCCACACGGTCCGCCTGATTGCCCCTGCCTATGTAAAGCCTTTTGTGAAGCGCCAGAAGAACGATGCCGCCGATGCCGAGGCGATCTGCGAGGCAGCCCAGCGCCCGACGATGCGCTTTGTCTCGGTTAAGAGCGAGGAGCAGCAGGCAAGCGCGGCGGTGTTTCGGGCACGCGACTTGCTGGTGCGCCAGCGCACTCAGACAATCAATGCCTTGCGGGGCCACCTGGCGGAATACGGACTGATTGTTGCCCAAGGCCCATCTCACGTCACCAGACTTGTTTTGCACGTAGAGGATTCCACGAGCAAGTTGCCGGAGGCCACACGCATGGCTCTCGCCATTTTGGTTGATACTCTGAAGTCGCTCGACCAAAGGATCCAGAAACTGGATGTCGAAATCGCTCGGCGTGCCCGAGAAGACGAAGACGCACGGCGGTTGGCAACAATTCCCGGCGTCGGTCCAATCACCGCAACGGCTTTGATCGCCCTGGCCCCAGGAGCGGCGGGCTTCAAGCGAGGCCGCGACTTCGCAGCCTGGTTAGGATTAACACCGTTGCAGCGCTCCACCGGCGGCAAGCAAAAGCTCGGCGAAACATCGAAGATGGGAGAGCGAACACTGCGCCGCCTGCTCATCATTGGTGCGAGCGCGGTGGTGCTGCAGGCTCGCCGGCGCGGCACCCCAGAAGGTTCGTGGCTCGGGCGCATGCTTGCCCGCAAGCCACCCATGCTTGTGACTGTCGCTCTCGCCAACAAGATGGCCCGCATCGTATGGGCACTCATGGCAAAGGGTGGCGTCTATAAGGCTCCAGCTGTGGCGGCATAACCGCCCGGCCAGAGGTCGTCGAGATGTAGGGAAGGTCGAACGGAAGGTATGGCGCAACAGTCGATGAGACGGGGTCGGGAAAGCCAGGAATCTCCGGAGTGCTTCGAGCACGCCGCATTGATTTGGAGCCCGATCCGCGAACTCCCATACGGGCCAGCGACAGATGAACGGTCGCGCGAAAGGCCGGACAGATGTCAGCACCCGACTACGCGTAATGCCGCCCGAAACTCTTCTTGCATTCAACGGGGCGTCCACAGATGGAGATTGGTTCGAGAACCGCAGGACGGCAACAACCTGTCCAGCGAAAGGAAGAGATTTAGCCGATCGGCAAAAACGCTGATCAAACCATAACCGAACCCAAGGAAAAGCCGCCAGTTAAAGGCGTTTTGCCCCTTGTGTTCTTTCATTGGAGGAGATCATGACCTTGCAGCGACCGACGCTCACGGCGCGTGCTGTCCGGCGGGGGGACAAGGGGCGCGTGCTCCAGGAAATCGGCATGCTGGCGCCCGCACTCGCGCTGCTGACGATCTTCCTGATCGTGCCGTTCCTTCTGTCGTTCTGGACGGCAATGACCAATCAACCCTTGGTGCCGCGTCCGACCCCCGTCCGCTTCGTCGGCTTCAACAATTTCCTGCGCATCCTGAAGGACGATCTCTTCTGGACCGCACTCTGGAACGTCTCGCGGTTCACTTTCTGGATTCTGCCGGTTCAATGCGGCCTGGCATTTGCCACCGCTCTTCTGCTGCACCAGAAGTTGCCGTTCCGGAACTTCTTCCGCGGTCTCTTTTTCCTGCCCGCGATCACATCGGTCGTCGTCGTGTGTGTCGTCTGGGGCACATTGTTCCAGTATCCCACGGGGCCGTTCAACCAGATCCTCGGCTTCCTCTCGGGCGGATATATCCAGCCGATCGATTGGCTCGGCGATCCGCAATGGGCGATGTTCTCGATCGTCCTGCTTTCAGCATGGCAAGCCTATGGCTTCCAGATGATCGTCTACCTCGCGGGCCTTCAGGGCATTCCCGATGAACTCTATGACGCAGCGAAAATCGACGGCGCCAACGCGTTCCAGCGCTTCTGGCACGTGACCATGCCGGGCCTCAGGCCGACGCACATTTTTGTGCTGGTCATCACGACCATCCAGGCCTTCAAGCTCTATACCCAGGTCGCAATCCTGACCCAGGGTGGACCGAGGAGCAGCACGGAAACCGTGGTGCACTACATGGTACGTGCCGGCTTCGAGGAACAGAAGCTCGGATATGCGTCCGCCGTTTCAGTCATCCTCTTCCTGATCGTTCTCGTCATAGCGCTCGTGCAGCGCCAGCTTCTGAGGCGTTACGATGTCTGATCTCGCTATTTCCGCAGTGAAGGCCGAGGCAACGCGCGAGCGCTCGGCGATCGGTTCGCTGCGCATTGTGCAGACCGCCTGCATCTTCGTTATCGCGCTGGTCATCATCTCGCCGCTCTTCATGTTGGTCATCGCGAGCCTCAAGGACGACCGCTTCCAGATTCTAGCCGACATGGGCAGCTTCCGCGCCTTCTGGGTATCGAATCCAACTCTTTCGAATTTCGCGGAGGTCGGAAACCTCTCGGGCGAACTCGCCTTCGGCCGTTATCTCGTCAATTCGCTGATCATTCTGGCCTCGACCGTCAGCGCCGGCCTGATCGTCAATTCGATGGCCGGTTTCGTGCTGGCCTGGGGTTCGCTGCGCGGGCGGGCACTGATCCTGTCCCTGGTGATCGCTCTCTATGTCATCCCGCAGGAAAGCATAATCATGCCGCTCGTCGTCATGGTCTCGCGCGCAGGCATGACCGACACTTTCGCCGTCCAGATCGTGCCGTGGATCGCAAGCCCCCTCTATATCTATCTCTTCTATCAGTTCTTCGCACAATTGCCGAAGGAGCTCTTCGAAGCGGCCGAGATCGATGGTGCCTCGGTGTTCCGGATCTACCGCTCGATCTTCCTGCCCTTGAGCCTGCCGGCGCTTGCTACCGTCTCCATCCTCATGGGGATCGAGACCTGGAATCAGTATCTCTGGCCAATCTTGGTGACGCAGACCGACTATGCCCGACCGATCGCCGTCGCCATTGCGACCTTCTTCGGCCAGGACAGCATCTACTGGGATCGCGCCATGGCCGCCTCTGTCCTGATGATGATCCCGATCCTCGTCCTCTACCTCGTTTTCCAGCGCTGGTTCGTCAGCTCCTTCGTTGGCTCCGCCGTGAAAGGGTGATCAATGACACGTCATGCAAACCCCGTTTCGCTTCCCGATGACGGCATCGAGACGCTGAGCGCCTTCCTTCCTGCTGGTGCCACGCTGCATGCGTGGCTGAAGGCCGTCCATGCGGGAATGCCCGCCGAGTTAAGGATAGTTCAAGGGGACCGCGACATCGGCCGCCTCACGGCGCAAAACTCCGAGGAGTTCGAGTTCGTTACGCTGGCAGTCGAACCAGCTGGCGAAACATTATTCAGCTATGACGTCGCCACCACTGCCGTCTCGGTCATTTACGCCTACTCACCGGCCGACGTCCTGGAAAAGGGCATGGCAGTGCTCTACAGCGGTGACGTCAATGCCCCACCTGATGTCCCCGACAGCTATCATTTCCGGCCGCCTTTCGGCTGGATGAACGACCCCAATGGCTTCGGCCGCTTCGACGACAAGGTGCATCTCTTCTATCAGAACTACCCGCACAGCCTGCGGTGGAACACCATGCATTGGGGCCACGCCGTCTCCGATGACTTTCTTCACTGGACGCATATGCCGGTCTTCCTGTTTCCCTCGGCGGAGCTTTCGGCGCGCGCCGACGGACGTGGCGGCGCTTTTTCCGGTACGGCAATTCCGCTCAGTGCGGACGCGCCTGGCATTCGCGTCTTCTTCACCGAGCAGATCAGGGATCGCGCGCCCGAGGAGCAGATCCAGCTGACAGCCGTCAGCCACGACATGGTCACTGTAAGGCCACCGGAAGTCATCCTGCCCGAGCGTCCTGTCGGCTTCGACCTGTCATCGGATTTCCGCGATCCCTATGTCGTCAAAGGCCCGGATGGCCGCTGGAAAATGTTGCTTGGAAGCCGCGACCACGCTGGCGGCGTCATCCTGCTTTACGAGACCGACGATCCAGAGGCGGCGGGCGGCTGGACGTTCGTTCGTATTCTCCACCGCGAGGACCGTTTTGGCATGACGGCGGCCGAATGCCCCTGCATCGTGCCGCTCGATGGCCCGGCAAACGGTCCGAAAACCCGTTGGGCGCTGACCTTCGGTCTCCTGACAAGCCGTGATCCGGCAACCGGGCGGCGTAATATTACGATAGCCACCGTCGGCCGTTTCGACGGCCGGAACTTCGTCAAGGAATTCGAACAGGAACTCGATTTCGGAACCGACGCCTATGCCTTCCAGGCATTCGTGGACCGATCGGGCCCGATTGGCATCGCCTGGCTCGCCAATTGGACGGATGTCTCGAAGAAGGCTGATTTCCCGTCGGCAATGACGTTGCCACGCCGCGTTCTCCTCAAGGACAGCACGCTCTTGACGCCGCCGGTCGCGGCCGTCGAGAGCCTCCGACAAAAGCTTGTCGATGACATCAGGCTGCGTTCCGGCGAAACGCTCGTGCTCGCCAATGGAGCCGTCGAGATCGTCATCGCTCTCGCAGCACCCGGCGCCGCGTTCGATCTCGAATTAGATCATCCCGATGTCGAGCTCGGTTTGAGGATCGATCAGGAAGGATTGAGCATCATCTACGACGCCAGCGACGGCAAATCGCCGCCGCACTACATCGCCGCTGGCGCGCGCCCTTCGACGCTGCGCGTCTTTCTGGACATCGGCTCCATCGAGGTTTTCGCCGACGACGGCCGCTGGACTGGGACGAAGCGCCTGCCGGGATTGAACGCCGTTCGCTCGGCGCGCCTGGTCGCCCCCAAAGGTAACGTTGCGACCGCGCGCGTCTGGCAGCTCAAGCTCTGAAAGAGTGGAAAGGAGGATATCGTGGCATCCGTATCGATCGAACCGGTCCGCAAACAATATGGCGTCGTGCCGGTGATCCATGGCGTTTCCGTGGATATCGAAGACGGTGAATTCGTCACCCTCGTCGGTCCCTCCGGCTGCGGCAAGTCGACCTTGCTGCGTATGTTGGCCGGGCTCGAGGATATCAGCGCCGGCGAAATCCGCATCGGCGGCCGCGTCGTCAACGACGTGGCGCCGAAGGAGCGTGACATCGCCATGGTCTTCCAGAGCTATGCGCTCTACCCGCATATGACGGTTGCAGAAAATATGGGATTTGCGCTCAAGCTGAAGGGGCAGGACAGGGCGACGATCCGCAAACGTGTCGGGGAAGCCGCCGGCATCCTAGCGCTTGAACCGTTGCTCGACCGGCTGCCGAGGCAGCTCTCGGGCGGTCAGCGTCAACGCGTTGCCATGGGCCGCGCCATCGTTCGTCATCCGCAGGTGTTTCTCTTCGATGAACCGCTCTCGAACCTCGATGCTAAACTCCGCGTAACGATGCGTGCGGAGATCAAGGAACTGCACCATCGCCTCAAGACCACGACTGTCTACGTCACCCATGATCAAATCGAAGCCATGACCATGGCCGACAAGATCGTGGTGATGCGGAATGGTCGCGTCGAGCAGATCGGCAAGCCGCTCGAATTGTTCGATCGCCCGGCAAACACTTTCGTGGCAACCTTCATCGGTTCGCCTTCCATGAATCTTTTCGAGGGAAAGGTTTCGGCGGGCAAGTTCGTGATGCACGGAGCAGCATTGCCATTGCCGCCCGGTCAGGATGGCGCCGCAGCCAAAGCCTATGGGGTTCGACCGGAGCATCTTTCTATCCAGGACGGCGGAACGTCGGCGATCGTCGTCGTCGTGGAACCGACGGGCTCCGAAACGCATGTTCTCGTCAAGCTCGGGGATGTGGAT
Source organism: Rhizobium sp. SEMIA 4085 (assembly GCF_013004495.1). Classification (NCBI taxonomy): domain Bacteria; kingdom Pseudomonadati; phylum Pseudomonadota; class Alphaproteobacteria; order Hyphomicrobiales; family Rhizobiaceae; genus Rhizobium; species Rhizobium sp. SEMIA 4085. The sequence goes on along the minus strand of NZ_JABEPH010000186.1, from coordinate 5,632 downwards.
GTGACCTTGCTACTCAGGGATCGTGTAGAGCTTCATCCGGGAGAGACGATATCGATTGCTGCCGATTTGACCAAAGTCCATTTGTTTGGTGGTGATGGACAACGCTTGAATTGAGGACAGTGACGTGAGAAGCGGCGTCCGCGATTTCGGAAGCCACTTTGTCAACAGCACCTAGTCTAGTCTGGGCAGCTCCCCATGGCGGAAGCAATTATTTGCAGTGAGCCCGCAGATCTCAGACGCGACCAGCCTCGCCGAATTTCTTGGTCAGGCTGTCACGCGGCACGCGGTCAGAGCACGCTGACGTTCTCGGCCTTAGACTTCCCGGTCTTCCGGTCCTGGCCTATTTCGAAGCTGACCTTGTCACCTTCTCTGAGCGAGCCGCCTCGCTGCAAAGCAGACACGTGAACGAATACGTCAGCTCCTCCACTCTCGGGCGTGATGAAGCCAAATCCCTTATCATCGTTGAAAAATTTAACAGTGCCGGTCGCCATCTCAGTTCCTCTTCAGTCTTTGCGGCATATTTACGCGCAAAACAAACCCTATAGCGCAACTAATTGCCAATCAACGGATGAACGTCAGAGCTGCCATACCCCAATTCTTAAGATCAGGCGCAGCTGCATTTCCGAAATCGTCTCGCACCCATGACCGGCGAGGCTCGTCGTCTCGGAGAAGGAACGACAGACGTTTTTCCGGGATAGCGTGTTGAAATAGTTCAGGCCCCGTTTTCACCCCCCATTTTGGCCCGTCGCGGAGAGAGTCGCAGGGCAAACGATAGCGCCGTATATTTTGATTTTCCGTGGAAGGAAGCTGACGACTTGGCGCAATATGCATCGTCGTCGCGACGTGAAAGGGGCCTTAGGCGTCACTGACTGTTACTAATGACTTTTGAATTTTAGCACAAACTGATATTATCGCAGCCCGGCTACTATACGACGAGGCTCAACATGCGGCGTGGCCTGATATATGGTGTCTTTTTGGCATGGGCCGCGATCTGTGTTTTGGCGGGCTTTGTTGTTGCCGACGAAGACGACATGACTACAGGTGAACGGCTCGCTACATTGTTGCGCGCCGGCCGGACTGTCATCTCGGCACATCAGAAGCTTATCAACGACGAATCCCTAGGAAAAAAGGATCTCACGGGCCAACGCGTCGTCAACGAAGCGTTGCAGATCTTTGCCCAGCGCAAGGGCGATTCCGTATCGGATCAGAATTTCAACCCTCTCGATAAGCAATTGTTCGATGCGCAGGTCGCCGCAATAAAGGAAGTTGTCGACGAACATCAAAGCTTGATCGATACGAAGGGAGTAGGCTTCAAGGGGTTCATTCCCTCGACCTTCGGCCGGTTGGTCAATGAACGTTTCGAGGAAAAGGTCGGCGACAAGGCGAAGATGAAGGTGACGGCGCCGGAAGAGCTGATCCGCAATCGCAAGGCGCGGCCGGATGATTGGGAGCAGAGCGTCATAGAGAGCAATTTTCTGTCTCCCGATTGGCCAAAAGGCAAATCGTTTACCGAGCAGGTGGAGGTGAACAGCCGCCAGTCTTTTCGCATGCTGATCCCTGAATATTACTCGGCATCCTGCCTGACGTGTCACGGGGGACCCAAAGGCGAGGTCGATGTAACGGGCTACCCGAAGGAGGGTAAAGCTGAAGGCGATTTGGCCGGTGCGATCAGCATCACGCTGTTCAAATGAGAGCCTCCGTTACCATTCCAATGCGGATCGGCCGCTTGATGGATCGAAAGATTCCGCTTCGCCTTATTTGCCTTTCGGCCGCGCTTTTGGGCGCGCTGCTCCTTAGCGTCGCCTTCATGGCGCATGATTTGCGTGAAAATCAGGGGCGTGTTGAGGAGGCGAATGCGCGCTTTCATATGTTTGACGATGCTGCCAAGGCGCATCGTCATTTTGGCGAGGTCCGTTATTGGCTGACGGATCTATCGGTCAGCCTGTTGACCCTCTCGGAACGGCGCGCGCAAGAAGCTCGCAAAGCGCTGGAACAAGATCTGGCCCGCATCAAGGTCTTCGCGCCTGATGAAGCGAATACGATCCTACAAGGTTCGAACGCATACTTTGAAAAGGCGATGGAGGCCGTTGACGCCTACACCAATGACAACCGGGTTATAGGCAACTCCCGGCTGGCGGCCGCCAGAAGCTATAGCGATCAAATCGATTCGGTGCTCATGTCACTCGAACAGCGTCTCGAGAACGAAGCCGATCTGGCGCGCGACGCTGCCGATGCAACGGCGCGCAACACCTATCTACGAGCTCTGATCGCAGCCGGCGTGACGACATTGGCCTGCATTCTGATGACCTGGCTGGTGTTGCGCTCCATCCTGGTGCCGCTCGGCCGGATCGACAGGGCGATGACGCAGTTGACGAGGGGGCAGGAGGATGTCGAACTGCCGCCAGAAGGCAGCGATGAATTCGGAAAACTTTCAAAGACGTTGCGATTGCTGCGTGACAGCCAGGCCGAGCGTCGAGAGCTTGAAGCGGTTGCCGAGCGCCAGCGCAATACGGTGATGACAGCGATCGAGACCATTCCCGATGGGTTCGCGTTTTTTGACGCGGACGACCGGCTGGTTTTGGTCAACCAACGCTATCTTCAACTTTTTCCGGAGACTGCGGATCTGATGACGCCTGGAAGGGCCTTTGAAGATATCGTTCGTGCGCAGGCAGAACGCGGCACGACCGATATCGGAAGCGGCAGCATTGAGAGTTGGGTCGCTGAGGCCATGCAGCGTCACCGCCAGCCGCAGGGCATGATCGAGCGGCAATTCGCCAATGGAACATGGCTGCGCATTGCCAAGCGAAAGACGCCGGAGGGCGGCACCGTGGCGGTCTACACGGATATTTCGGATTTGAAGAACCGACAGGCGGAGCTGGAGGAGGCAAGGCGTGGCGCAGAGGTCGCCAGCGAAGAAAAGAGCCGCTTCCTCGCCTCCATGAGCCACGAGCTGCGCACTCCTTTGAATGCGATAATCGGTTATAGCGAAATGCTCATCGAGGATGCCAGCGATCTCGGACAGACCGGATTCATTGCGGATCTCAATAAGATCGAGGGCTCGGGACGCCATCTCCTGGCGCTCATCAACGACGTTCTCGATCTCTCCAAGATCGAGGCGGGCAAGATGGAGCTTTACATCGAGCGCCTCAGTCTAAGACAGCTTCTTGCCGACGTTCAAAATACCGTAGCGCCGTTGATCGCCAAGAAGGGTAACCGCCTGACAGTGAGTGCCTCCGTCGAGCAGGATCAGTTCGAGACCGATAAGACCAAGTTACGGCAAAACCTGTTTAATCTTCTCTCAAATGCCGCCAAATTTACCGAGAACGGCGAGATCAAGCTTGCGGTGCGGCGTTACGAGGACGGAGTTGGTGAATGGCTCGAATTTGCCGTCAGTGATAGTGGAATAGGCATGACGAAGGAGCAGCAGCAAAAGCTGTTCCAAGCATTCGTACAGGTCGATTCGTCGACGACGCGGAATTACGGCGGGACTGGCCTCGGTCTGACCATCACGCAGCATTTCGTCAAGATGATGGGTGGTGCCATTTCCGTCGAGAGCGAATTTGGAAAGGGCTCGACCTTCCGCTTCACAATTCCTGCGATCACCAGAACAGATATCGTCCAGGAAAATGCGCCGCAAATCGATACCTTGGACGATGGGAGCGCGCATCCAACAGTTCTCGTGATTGATGATGAGGCGCGGGCTCGCAATTTCGTCTCCGACGCCGTTCGCAGCGCAGGCTTTACCGTGATCGAGGCGACGGGTGGAGAGGAGGGCTTGTCAAAAATCCGTAGATTGCACCCGGACGCAATCGTCCTTGACGTGATCATGCCGGGTCAAGACGGTTGGTCCGTTCTGCGTGAAATCAAGTCGGACAAGGCGATCTGCGATATTCCCGTCATCCTCGCGACGGTTGTCGCCGATCGCGAGATGGGCCTGGCCTTCGGTGCCGTAGACCATCTGATCAAGCCGATCGACCCTCAGCAACTCGTCGATACCCTAAACGCAGTCGCCGGCGAAGCACGCCATGATGTGCTTATCGTTGATGACGACCCCGCAACCCGCGATCTTTTCCGCAGGGTGCTCGTCCGCGAGGGTTGGCGGGTTCGGGAGGCGGCCGACGGTCGCCATGGTCTTGAACAACTCGAGGCCGGACGGCCGACGATTATGGTACTCGACCTGATGATGCCGAACATGGACGGTTTCACGCTACTTCAGGCGATCAAAGACAGGCGCGACTTGGCAGATATCCCAGTCGTTATCGTCACTTCGAAAGATTTGACGCGAGAAGAGCTGGAGTGGTTGGGCGTTCGCGCGAATGAAGTAGTCAGAAAAGGAACCAAAGGTCGCACCGATCTGATTGCAGCCTTAAAGCGGCACCTTCCGCAAAAGGAAGAGGCGTGAGGAGAGATGTTCGGATGGTCAAGATTCTTCTCGTCGAGGACAATGAGATGAACCGCGATATGCTCACCCGCCGCTTGGAGAAACGTGGTTACGAAGTTGTCAGCGCAACGGACGGGCTAGCCGGCGTCGAGGCGGCCGTGACCACGAAGCCGGACTTGGTTCTGATGGATATGAGCCTTCCTGTCATCGACGGCTGGGAAGCAACAAAGCGGATCAAAAGAAATCCCAACCCTGCTGCCATACCGGTGATCGCACTGACCGCCCATGCCATGGCCGGCGATCGTGAAAGGGCAATCGAGGCCGGTTGTGACGACTACGACACCAAACCGATCGAACTACTGGGTCTGCTCGACAAGATCGCCCGTTTGACCGGAGGGTAACGATCGTGGCTCAATCTCGGGACATCGGGCACCGGATGTTTATCGCCAGAATCGCCCAAAATATCGTCGATCCAGCCCAGGCCATTCTGGGTTATCAGGAACTGATTACGGAAGAGGTGCGTGAAGCGGGACCCAGTGATGCTTTGCCGGATCTTGAAAGGATATTGAGCGCCGCCCGGGAGCTGAATACATTGATCAAGCGGCTTCTCGACATCGAAACACCGGAGAGTGGGAAAGCCCCCTCGCTCGATAGACTTTTACGGCATGATCTCAGAACGCCATTGAATGCCATCCTCGGCTATTCCGAGATGTTGATCGAGGACTTCGCCGATACCTTGCCGGCGCGCCTGCTGGAGGATGTGTCGAAGGTCATTCGTGAAAGCCGCAATTTGCTTGCGCAGATTGACGAAACACTTGATGGGTCGCCTCCTGATGCGGATCAGGAATTTCAGCCTAAATTCGATGGAACGATCGCCGCCGATCTGGCTAGGACAATGGCGACCCGTTCTTCGGCCGTCACGGAACGCGCAGGACGTATCCTCATCGTCGACGACACGGCGTCAAATCGCGATCTCCTGTCCAGACGGCTCCGCCGCGATGGACACACCGTCGTAGCGGCAAGCTCCGGCCAAGAGGCGATTCGTATCTTCGATCAGCAGGAATTCGACCTCGTATTGGCCGATATCCTGATGCCGGACATGAACGGTATAGAGCTTCTCGGCCAGCTTAGATCGGACCGACACTTTCGCGAGATCCCGGTCGGAAGGAGTTCCGGCCTGAAGGATGACGACGCCGTTCCCCGGTGCATTGAGGCGGCGGCGGGGGAGGAGGCGCGCTAACCGAGCGTACG
>NZ_JABEPH010000185.1:0-11774 GCF_013004495.1 Rhizobium sp. SEMIA 4085 | reverse complement strand
GGCTTGTAAGGCACGCGAAGGCATTGCGCAGGCTGCCCGCCAGCATAGCCTGGAACCAGGCCTGTTGCGCCCGCGACTACCTTGAAGCACATGCGACGCGAACGGTGCGTTCTGGCGAGCTTGAATCGGTAACAGGACTCGACCGCTTTGCGTTGTCGCGGCATTTCCGGGCTGCATTCGCGACCAGTCCGCATCGCTACCTTCTGATGCGGCGGTTGCAGCAGGCGCGGGCGATGATCGGCGAGGGCAGCGAGCTATCGGACGTCGCCTTTGCCACCGGCTTTGCGGATCAGAGCCACCTGAACCGGCATTTCAAGAAAGCCTACGGCATGACGCCGGGCCAATGGGCCGCGCTCAGGCGGGGCTCTCTGCCAGGCCGCTCCTCCGCGCGATGAAGCGCGCGAGCATCGGCCCGGTAAACAGGATCACCACAAACCTCCCCACCTGCATCGCCATGACGAAGGGCAAGTCGACATCGCTAGAGGCGGCGATGATAGCAACCGAATCCGCACCGCCAGGGCTGGTCGCGAGATAGGCTGTCAGCGGATCGATACCCGCGAATATGTGCAGGGCCACGGCCATCAGCCCGCAGATCGACATCAAAAGCAGGATCGAGGCGGAAACGCGTGGCAGAGCGCGGGCGGCATGCTTCAGGATCGAACGGGTGAAACGCAGTCCGATGCTCCAGCCGATCAGGGCATAGCTGATCGCGAGCAGCCACATCGGCAGCTCGATCGTCAGGAGGTCGAAACCCTGCAACAGAGAGCCTGCCAGAAGCGGAAGGATGATGGTGCCGCCCTGGACGCGGAAACGGAAGGCGGCATAGACGCAACAGCAGGCAAGCAGCACAGTCGCGGCAAATGCCGGCCAGTCGATCGGCGGGAAGAGAATAAGCGGTGGCAGCCCGCCGTCGGCCGCGACCCAGAGGCGTGAGACGCCGGAAGCGGCTACGCAGACGAAGACGACGCGCAGATACTGCATGAAGGCGACAAGGCGGGCATCGGCGCCATAGGCCTCCGACATGATGACCATGGCCGAGGCGCCGCCGGGGGAGGAGCCCCAGACGGCCGTAGTGCCAGGCAGCACCTGCAGCCGCGTCAGGAGATAGCCGAGCACGCCTGCGATGGCAATCACCGATACGATGACCAGCATGAAGAGCGGCGCATCCTTGGCCATCGTGGCGAGAATGTCCGGCGTTATGGCGCGCGCCATCATCAGGCCGACCAGAGCCTGTCCGAATTGCAAGGGCCAGTAGGGGACGCGAACTTGGCCCTTGCCGATCACCAGGGCGAGAAAGATCGCCGCGATCATCGGCCCAACGAGCAGCGATGCCGGAAGGGCGAAAAGTTCAAGAACGACAACGAGAAAGCTGGAGAGGCTAAGCAGCAGAACCCATCTCGGCAGGCTGGCTTCTCGTATGGCTCGGCTTGCGGCTTTAAACGGCATCGAACGCCTGTCTTTTCCGACTGATGGGCCGCGGTGAACGGCACGAAAATTCATCGGTAGCAACATATGGACCGGCCGGAGCAGCCGGAAATCTATCGCCGGTATATGGGCAGGTTAAGCTGGCCGCAATTGCGAAATATGGCCAGCTTGGCTAAAATTCCGCCTGGCGCGCGCAAGCCCAATGGCAGCGTTGCGACAGGCGCAAGCCCCCGGGGCTAGAGACGAACGTTGGCTGCGAGAAAATCGAGCAGTGCGCGGACGCGGGCGGGCAGAGGACCGCCTTGACCGATATAGACGGCATAGAATTCCTCGAGGTCGCCGGGGTTCATGTCTTCAAGGACAGATACCAGTCTTCCTGCGGCGATATCGGCGCCGACAGTGAAGACGGCAAGACGCGCAAGGCCGGCGCCGGAAAGTGCCAGGTGGCGCATCCCTTCGCCGTCGCCGACCTGAATGCCCGGGGTCACCGGCACAAGCACCGTGTCGTCTTGATCAAGTAGCGGCCACCCGCCGATGGCGCGGGAATAGGAAAAGCCGATGCGGCAGTGCTGTTGGAGATCGGCGATCGACTTCGGTTCGCCATGGCGGCGAAGGTAGTCCGGCGAGGCCACGATGAACTTGCGGGCTGCACCGAGCTTGCGGGCGATCAGGCTGGAATTCTTCAGCGGTCCGGCGCGGATTGCGACGTCGGCTCGCTCCTCCATGAGATCGACGACCTTGTCGGTGTAGGAAATGTCGAGCGTCACGGCCGGATGAAGCGCCATGAAGGATGATAGGAGGGGCGCGAGCACATGATTGCCGAAGGACGCGCTGGTATTGATACGGATCGGCCCGGCTGCCTGTTCGCCTGCTGAGGCATATCGCTCGGCCTCGGCGATATCGGCAAGGATGGAGACGCTCCTTTCGTAGAATGCGCAACCCTCCGGCGTGAGTTGCAGGCGCCGCGTCGAGCGATTGATGAGACGTATGCCAAGCCGGGCTTCGAGGCGGGCGATGAGCTTGCTGACGGCCGACGGGGTCATCCGGCAGGCGGTTGCCGCGGCGCTAAAGCCGCCAAGCTCGACGGCGCGCACGAAGACGTCCATTTCGCCGGCGCGATTGATGTCCTGACGGCTCATGATGAATTCAAATCACAAATGACTTTCTCGCTGGCAATCTATATCGCGCCTTAGTGAGTGTCTATCTCTCCTCAAGACAACAGGAGACAGATCCATGGAATACAGAAATCTCGGTGCATCCGGCCTCAGGGTGCCGGTCTTGAGTTTCGGCGCGGGCACCTTCGGCGGCAGCGGCCCATTGTTCGGCGCATGGGGCAATACCGACGCGGCGCAGGCGCGGCGTCTGGTTGATATCTGCATCGAGGCAGGCGTCAATCTCTTCGATACCGCCGACGTCTATTCGGCGGGTGCGTCGGAGGAGGTTCTGGGGCAGGCGATCGGCGGCAAGCGCGACGCCGTGCTCATCTCGACGAAGATGGCCTTGCCGATGGGCGACGGGCCGGCAGATTGGGGAACTTCGCGCTTGCGGCTTATCAAATCCGTCGATGACGCGCTTCGCCGCCTCGGCACAGACTATATCGATTTGCTGCAACTGCATGCCTTTGATGCCTCGACGCCGGTCGAGGAGATGCTTTCGACGCTCGATCGGCTCGTTGCTGCCGGCAAGCTCCGCTATATCGGCGCGTCGAATTTCGCCGGCTGGGAGCTGATGAAATCGCTCGCCGTGTCGGAGCGGCATGGCTACGCGCGGTACGTGGCACATCAGGTCTATTATTCGCTGGCGGGCCGGGACTACGAATGGGAGCTGATGCCGCTCGGTGCCGACCAAGGCGTGGGCGCGCTTGTCTGGAGCCCGCTTGCCTGGGGCAGGCTGACCGGCCGGATCCGCCGCGGCCAGCCGCTACCGGAAGGAAGCCGGCTGCACCAGACGGCCGAATATGGCCCGCCGGTCGATGACGAAATGCTCTTCAACATTGTCGACATACTCGATGAGATCGCCGTGGAGACGGGCAAGACGGTGCCGCAGATCGCCATCAACTGGCTGACCGCCCGGCCAACCGTATCCAGTGTCATCGTCGGGGCGCGCAACGAGGAGCAGCTGCGCCAGAACCTCGGTGCCGTCGGCTGGTCGCTGACGAAGGAGCAGGTCGAAAGGCTTGAAAAGGTCAGCGCGGTGTCGGCGCCTTATCCGTATTTCCCATACAGGCGGCAGGAAGGCTTCGCGCGGCTCAATCCACCGCTCGTTTGAGCCATCTCACGAGACTCTTGACTGGACAGGCGCCATCCGTTGTCCCATACCAACCTGCCCGTGACGGCGGATAGTATGGGAGATCAACAGGATGGCGCTCAGCGATGCAAAGGCTGGAAAACGCAACGAGGAGGGCATTTTCGCGGTCGTCGGCATCTTGAAACAGCGCTTCGGCGAGCGCTTCCAGACCGGCGAATCCTTCCGCGCCCAGCATGCACATACGACCACCTACATTCCGGCGCAGTTGCCCGACGGCGTGCTGTTTGCCGAGACGGCCGATGACGTGAAGGTCGCCGTCAAGGTCTGTGCCGAACAAAAGGTGCCGGTGATCGGCTTTGGCACCGGTTCTTCGCTGGAGGGGCAGGTGAATGCCCCGAATGGCGGGGTTTCGATCGATTTCAGCCGAATGAACCGGGTTCTCGAAGTGAATGCCGAAGACCTCGATTGTACCGTCGAGCCGGGCATCACGCGCGAGGAACTGAACGTTTATCTCCGCGATACCGGCCTCTTTTTTCCCATCGATCCGGGCGCAAATGCTTCGATCGGCGGCATGGCCTCGACGCGGGCGTCCGGAACCAACGCCGTGCGCTATGGCACGATGAAGGACAATGTGCTCTCGGTTACGGCCGTGACGGCCAATGGCAACGAAATCCGCACCGCGCGCCGGGCGCGTAAATCCTCGGCGGGTTACGATCTGACTCGCCTTTTCGTCGGCGCCGAAGGCACGCTCGGGATTTTGACCTCGGTGACGCTGCGGCTGCAGGGAATTCCCCAGAAGATCGCAGGCGGGGCTTGCTCCTTCCCGACAGTCAAGGCCGCCTGCGACGCGGTCATCATGACAATCCAGATGGGCATTCCGGTCGCGCGCATCGAATTGCTCGATGACGTGCAGATGCGGGCATGTAACGCCTATTCGGGTCTGATTTACGCCGAGAGCCCGACGCTCTTTCTAGAATTCCACGGAAGCGACGAGACCGTCGAGCTTCAATCGGCGCAGTTTGCCGAGATCGCGGCCGAATGCGGTGGCGGCGAATTCCTTTGGACGGCAAACGCCGAGGAGCGCAACAAGCTCTGGAAGGCACGGCACGATGCTTATTGGGCCTGCCGCGCACTGGCGCCCGGGCTTGCCGCACTTTCGACCGATGTTTGTGTTCCGATATCACGGCTTGCCGATTGCGTTGCCGAGACGCAGGCCGACATCCAGGAACACGGTCTTTTGGCGCCGATTGTCGGCCATGCAGGAGATGGCAATTTTCACGTGCTTCTCCTGTTCGACGACAAGACGGCGCAAGGAGTCGCGGTTGCGGAGAATTTCGTGGTGCGGCTCAACCAGCGGGCTCTCGCGATGGATGGAACATGCACCGGAGAGCATGGGATAGGACAGGGAAAGATGGCATTTCTCGAGCAGGAACTCGGCGGTGCCGTCGATCTTATGCGTCAGGTCAAGCAGGCGCTCGATCCTGACAACATCTTCAATCCGGGCAAGATTTTTCACCTTGTCTGAAAACGGAACAATCTCATGATCTTCGGCTTTGCTCCCGGCATGAATGACGGTAGTGTCGGCAACGGAATCCCGAATGGAGAATGCTTGATTTGATGGGCCGGTTCCTCGTCTTTTTGGGGGGAGTGATCGTCGTAGTGCTCTTCGTGGCACTGCTCGCGCCGCTTTTCATCGACTGGACTGACTTTCGCAGGAATTTCGAAGATCAGGCAAGCCGCATCATCGGCAAGAAGGTGACCGTGCATGGCACGGTCGATGCGCGCCTTTTGCCTTTTCCGTCGGTAACGCTGCATGACGTGCGTGTCGGGCAGGAATCCAACGGCCAGCCGATCGTGCAGATCGAGCAATTCGCCATGGATGCCGAACTTGCGCCGTTCCTTTCCGGCGAGGCGCTGATTTTCGATATGCGCGTCGTCAATCCGAAGCTGCGTCTTCGCCTGTTGAAGGACGGCACGCTCGATTGGATGCGCGGCAGCCGGCCGGAGATTCCTGCAAAGACAGTCGTTCTGGAAAGTGTGCATGTCACAGGCGGCGACGTGCAATTCATCGACGATCAGTCGGGCCGCGCCCGCCGCATTACGGGGTTTAACGCGGAAATGTCCGCCCGGTCGCTGGCAGGCCCCTGGCGGATCGAAGGCGATGCGGCGCTCGACGGCGAGCATGGCAGCTTTTCGATTTCCAGCGGACAGCCCGACGAAACCGGCGCGCTGCAGGTCAGGACGCAGCTGATACCCGATCAGCGTCCGGTCAAAATCGATCGCGACGGTCAGTTGAAGCTGGCCGACAGAAAGCCGAATTATCAGGGACGCATGTCGGCTGCGTTCGAGAACCGCGGCGCGGCCAAATCCGACGACAAGAACGCACGGCCGCCGCGCCTCAATGTCCGCTTCGAACTGACCAACGAGCGCATCCGGCTTTCCGAGTACCGGATGGAAATCGGCTCAGTGGACGATCCCTATGTGATCACCGGCGAGGCGACCCTCGATACCGGCAACGCGCCCGAGTTCCTGCTGATCGCCGACGGCCAGCAGATCGATGTGAACAGGATCGGCAATCAGGGCGCAGGCGGCAAGACCGCGCGCGATCCCGGCCTGTCCGCCCGGCAGCGGCTCAATTCACTGATCAGCATCATCGCCCAGATTCCCGTGCCGCAGGTGCAGGGCAAGGCGAGCGTCAAGCTGCCGGCGATCGTTGCCGGGGATACGACCATCCGCGACGTGCAGCTCGATCTGCAGCCGGCCGGCAACGGGTGGACGATCGACAATGCCGTCGGGACGCTGCCCGGGCGCACCCAGGTGGAGGGCCAGGGCCAGCTGACGCTAAGGGGCGACCCTTCCTTCAACGGGCAGATTACCGTTGCCTCCAATCAGCCCTCGGGGCTTGCCTCCTGGCTTGCGGGTTCGGTCGACCCCGCGATCCGTCAATTGAAGCAGGCGGGCTTTTCGGCCGATGTCAGCCTGACGCATCAGCAGCAGCGCTTCAACAATCTGGAGATTGCCATCGGCGCCGCTACGCTGAAGGGCAAGCTGGAACGGCAGGCGCTGGAGAACCAGCCGCCTCTCCTGAACGTCGACCTTGCCGGCGATGCGATCGACCTCGATGCGCTGAGGGCGCTGACGGGTCTGTTCACCGGGCAGGACGCAGGCGAAAATGTGCTCGACCACAAAATTGCGGCACAGCTGAAGGCGGATAAATTCAGCGCCTTCGGCGTCGAGGCAGAAAATGTCGAGACGAGCTTTACGATCGCTGACGGGGCGCTTGCCGTCGACAAGCTGGTCGCCAAAAATCTGGCGGGCGCCGAAATCACCGCCACCGGCCGCGCCGAAGGCTCCTTGCTCGATTACAAGGGCTCGGGGGAGATCACCTTGAAGTCCTCCGATCCGGGACCTTTCTTCACGATGCTGAAGGCGCATCTGCCGCAGCATCCGGTGATGGACCGGCTGGTGCGCAATGCCGCCTGGTACACCAACACGGCGCTTCGCGGCGCGCTGACGCTTGGCGGCGACGAGGGCGACGGGCTTGCGCTGACGCTTGCCGGCGTTTCCAACGGAAGCCGCGTGAACCTCGACTACCGCATGTCGGATCTGTTGGCGCTGACGGGCAAGGGCACGACCAATCTGGAGGCGACGCTTGAAAACAGAACGACGTCGATCCTGTTCGGGCAGGCGGGCCTCGATCCGCTTCCGGTCGAAGCTGATGGCAACGGCCGCCTCGCCCTGAAAGTCCAGGCAAGCGGTACCGATCCGGCCGATGCATCGCTGACCTTCGCGACAGACCGGACGTCCTTTACTGCGAATGGCAAGGTCGATGTCCGTCCCGGGAATTTCATGAATGGCCAGATCGGCGTCTCGCTCGAGAGCGCCGATCTCGATCCGTATCTCGTGATGAACGGCATTGCGCTGCCGCAGATGGGAACCGGTCTGCCTTTCGGGCTGCAAACAACGGCAACCATCGATGGCGACAAGGTCGCCTTCTCCGACCTCAAGGGTCATGCCGCGGAAAATCAGTTTTCGGGTGCACTGACGGTCAATCGCAAGACAGACACGACGACAGCGAGTGGCGAACTTGCGCTTGACCGCGCCGATGCGACCTGGCTGGGCGAGGCCGTCTACGGCCCGATGACAGATGCTGCGACGGGCAACTTCTCGACCGCAGTACTTGGGCAGCCGGTGTTCAAGGATATGGATGTCAACCTGAAGTTCTCGGCCAAGGAGTTCTGGCCGGGATGGTCGGCAGCCGTAACCGGCTTCACCACCAACGCTGTCTACAAGGGCGACGAACTGCAGCTCAACGACATGAAGGGCGGATGGGACGGTGGCCAGCTTTCCGGCAACCTGCTTTTCACCAATGCCGAGGGCACCGGCTTCTTCCAAACGAAGCTTTCGCTTTCCGATTCCGATCTCGCCGGCGTCGTCTGGCCGCGCGACGGCGCGCCGGTTGCGAACGGCAAGTTCGGGCTTTCTCTCGGTATGGAAGCCTCCGGCAAAACGATGACGGACCTGGTGAGTTCGCTCACGGGCTCCGGCGAGCTGCGGCTTGGCGAGACCACCGTGCGCGGGCTGAACCTTGCGATTCTGCCGCCGCTACTTGCTGCAACGGATCCGATGCAGGACCAGCTCAATGCCGGAAAGATACATCCGATCGTCGAAACGCTGCTCAACAATGGAGAGGCGAAACTTCCGCCGACGGGCATTCCGTTCAACATCACCGACGGCGTGCTCCGCGTGCAGAACGTAACCGTTGCCAACGAACGCGCCAAGGTGACCGGCAATGCGCAGCTCAGCCTGCCGCAGGAGCGCATCAACGCATCGCTTAACATCACTCTCAATCCGGGCGAGGAAGCGCTTGCAGGCGCGGAGCCCGCGCTGCGGCTCAACTATTCCGGATTGCTCGCATCGCCCGGCCGGACGATGGATGTAACCGATCTCGCCGGATATCTGTCGCTTCGTGCATTCGAACGCGAACGCCGGCGTGTCGAGCGGTTACAGTCGAACGTCCTGGAAAAGCAGCGGTTGCGGCGCGAGGTGGCGCTTTACAAGTTCAACGATGCGGAACGCGCAAGAGCCGCGGCGATCGAGGCGCAGCGCAAGGCCGAAGAGGAGCGCCTGCGCGCGCTTGCCGCGGAAGCTGCGCGGCAAAAGGCTGACGCGGAGGCGAAGGCCAAAGCGGAGGCTGAAGCAAAGGCGAAGGCGCAGGCCGAGGCGAACGCCGCTGCTGAGGAGGCGGCGCGCCGCGCGCAGCAGCTCAACCAGCCGCCGCCGATAACCGGCAACCGGCTGAATTTCGATGCCTTGCCGGGCGTGCCGTTGCCGCAGTAAAGGCTCTCTCTAGCTGCGGTTTTTCAACCAGGTCAAGACATGGATCCGCAGCGCGGAGGAGAGGTTGCTTTCCGGCTCTCGCCGGTCGTCGATTTCGGATATGAGGGCCGCAAGCGGAATGGCGCGGGCTGTGGCGATCGCTTTCAGCTCAGCCCAGAATTCGTCTTCCAGCGAGAAGCTGGTGCGGTGTCCATGCAGGCTGGCGGAATGCTTGCGGATCATCGGGCTTTCCGCAGGCCTTTTTCGCGGAGTTGACAGATTGAGGGAGGAAATACCGCCAAGCAACTGACTGCGGATTGTTTTCGGCCCGTCTGCGCCGTCATTCGCCGCCTTCGTCCTTTTCGATCCGGCCCTGTCGGTGTGCTTTTTCGGCCTTCTCGTTCAGCGCTTTGGTCAGCTGCTTCTCGGTCTTGGTGCGGCCGAAACGGATACGATTCTGCTCGGCCTGTTTGTCCTTTTCGGAACGGGCCTGCTGCTTCTTGAACTGGCGGAGATTAACGATTTCCGCGCTCATGGCTTGCCTCCGTCCGGCTGGAAAAGGGCACATGAAAAAGGGAAGCGCCTGCTTCCCTCGATATTTACTGCTTCTTGCGGAAGGCGTCGAGCGACACGACGGATCCCGGCTTCTTCTCGTCACCCTCTGCGGGTTTTGCCGCGGGCGGTTCCTCGCCTTTTTCGGGTGCGACCGGATAGGCGGTGATTTCGGCCGCGGGAACTTCCTCGCCGTCTGCCAGCGGCACGTCGAATTCAAGTTCGAAATTGACCGAAGGGTCATAGAAGCCACGGATGGCATTGAAGGGGATGACCAGCTTTTCGGGCACGTCGGAGAAGGAAAGGCCGATCTCGAACAGCGATTCGGTGATCTTCAGATCCCAGAACTGGTGCTGGATCACGATGGTCATCTGCTCCGGATACTTGGATTTCAGATGCTGCGAGATGCGAACGCCGGGTGCACCGGTGAGAAACGTAATGAAGAAATGATGGTCGCCGGGCAAGCGGCCCGTCGTTGCGACTTCGGACAAGACCTTGCGGATCACGCCACGCAGCGCGTCCTGTGCCAGAATGTCGTAGCGGATGTGGTCCTGCCCCATACTTTTCCTGTCTTTCTTTGGTTCGGAAGTCTTTTCACAAGGGTATATGCCATGTCCGGCGGCCTTGGGAAAGGCTAAGTGTCCGAGTCAGCTTCACAAACAATACATGATTTGGGCGGCAGGGAGAAGGTGAAGGCTTCTGTTGCCAGGTGCCTTCGGACCCCGCCTTAAGGTGCTAACCAAAAGGACTTAGAGCGGAATTCCCGCACCGCCGTTAGGAAGCGAGAGCATATTCCTTAGAGTTGTTGTCGTTTGCAACTACACTTGTGACCCGATAACGGCGGTATCATGCCGAGCAAAAAGTCGATCTTTACACCCTTTTCGATCCTGTTTCGCCCCCATCAAAAGCAGTCGTGAACCGGCTGTTTTTGGTGGAGGCGCCGGGTACCGCCCCCGGGTCCAATAGGTTTATTACACCGCTCATTTATCGCCATAGCCGGTCCGAAAACCGGCAAGGCTGATATAGTGTTTTCCGAAGCGCATGGAAAGGGGATACGTCACAAAACCGTTGCAGGCAGCATGAGAATTGCCGGGATAAGCCTCCGCACAGTTGGTTTCAGCGGCAGAAGCGCCTATTTTGGGAAACGGAATCGGCCGCGACCATGTGATCGCACACGGGGAGACACGGATGCTGCGTCATCCTGAATATCAATATCTAGACATTATGTCCCATCTGCTGGAGAAGGGCGATCGGCGGATGGATCGCACTGGCGAGGGCACGCTTTCGACGTTCGGCGCGATGATGCGCTTCGATCTTTCGGACGGCAGCTTCCCGGCGTTTACGACCAAGAAGGTCTTCTGGAAGACGGCGGTGAAGGAGATGCTCTGGTTTCTGACCGGGCAGACGAACATCCAGTCGCTGCTCAAGGAAAATGTCAAGATATGGACGGACTGGCCGCTTGCTGCGTACCGCAAGGCGACGGGCGAGGAGATATCCCAGGACCTGTTCGAAAAGCGCGTTCTCGAAGACGACGCTTTCGCGGCGAAATGGGGCGATCTCGGACCGGTCTACGGCAAGCAGTGGAGGCGGTGGCTTGACCGGAACGGGGTGGAGCACGATCAGATCGGCGCGCTCATCCATAGCCTCAAGACCAATCCGACGAGCCGGCGCATGCTGTTCCACGCCTGGAATGTGGGCGAGATTGATCAGATGGCGCTTCCTCCGTGCCATATGACCTATCAGTTTCACGTTTCCGGACTGCAGCGCGGTAGCGGCCGGCCGCAGCTTTCCATGCTCGTGAACCAGCGCTCCTGCGATATTTTCCTCGGCGCGCCCTTCAATATATGCCAGCAGGCAGCATTGCTTGCGATGGTCGCCCAGCAGGTGCAGATGGATCGGGGTGAACTCATCTGGGTCGGAGGCGATACCCATCTCTACCTGAACCACCTCGATCAGGCCAAAGAGCAGCTTGCGCGCAAGCCCATGCCCTTTCCTAAGCTGGTGCTGACGCGCCAGCCCGACGAGATCGATGGTTATCGGATCGACGATTTCGAGGTCGTAGGATATCAGTCGCACGATCGGATTGATGCCCCGGTCGCCGTCTGACGGACGATTGTCCTAGCGCACCGAGCGCTTGCCGTTGCGATCGGCAGGTGCTGGCTGGCCTCCAGGAAGCGCGCGCGTGACTGCGGCCAGCGGGCTTGCATCCGGCGCGCCCAGCCCGTCAGGGG
>NZ_JABEPH010000184.1:0-11796 GCF_013004495.1 Rhizobium sp. SEMIA 4085 | reverse complement strand
CCATGGAGGTTCCGCATGCTCATCACCGGCCCCAAGGCCAAATGCCAAGGTCATGCTCGATGCTGGGCGCAAGCGCCCGACATCTTCGACCTTAATGACGAGGGCTACATACTGCCCGGTGATATCGATGTTGAGGAGAAAGACGAACTGCTCGCCTCACGAGGCGCTCGATCCTGCCCCGAACGTGCGCTGGAAATCGATCGCACCTCCGATGCGTTGCTTGATCGTCTTTTGTTCAATCAACATTGTGGGGGTTAAAATAGAGCGTCACCGGTACATGACGGCGCTGGCCTCTGTCCAGACACCGTACTCGTTCAGCAGTCCCAGTGGTGTCAACTTCTACGGCAGCTGTTTCATATCGATGTGCAAGCGGCAGGCAGGGTTTGCCTACAGTGCGACTGCCTTAACCGCCGAACAGTCGAAACCTTGGCTGCGTAACTGAATGCGCGAAAACGCCTCTGTCAATCTCAGATTTGCGACAAAGCGATGAAACACAAAAAAATTGACGAATTGCTCGACCGCGAGGCGATCCGCGACTGTCTCTATCGGTACTGCCGCGGGATAGACCGCGCGGATGAGGCGGCGCTGCGCAGTTCCTACTGGCCCGATGCGCATGACAATCACGGTGCCTATTCCGGCTCGGCAGAGGGCTTCGTTGAGTTCGCGCTGGGCGTCTTCAAGACCGGACCGCGCAACATCCATCAGATCACGAACATTCTGATTGAGTTCATCAGCCCGGCAGAGGCCGCCGTCGAGAGTTACTTCGCCGCACTGCAACGCGCACCGGATGGTGCCGGGACGCTACGTCAGGTCCTCATCTGCGGTCGCTATTGCGATCTGTTTCAGAAGAGGGGAGGGGATTGGCGAATTGCCGAACGGACGGTGGTCTATGATTTGGTCGAGGAACAGAGCCTGTCCGCGGCATCCGAGACAGAGCGGTTCGGCCCCCGACAGCCGATCGGAGGATCGCATCCAGATGACCCGGTCTACGCCTTGGGGAAACGCTGCATTCCATCAAGAACATGAAAGTGAGGCTTGATCGCCGGAACGCACAACGTCTACTGGGACGGAAACTCCTCGCCATCATGACGTGCTGCAGTACCGCGACGGATCATCATGATCCATGGCCTAGGATTGCCAACGCTGGTCGGGAGAACTTATCTCATGAATCAGGCAGGACGTATCGTCATCATCACAGGCGCTGCAGGCGGGGTCGGCCGTGCCCTTGTCGATGCTCTTGCCGCAGATGGGGACATTGTGGTCGCCGTGGATCTCCCTGGCAGCGGCGTGCTTGAACTGGCCCGCAGTCTCGGGCCCCCGCATCTTGGGCTTGAATTCGATGTCTCGCGAGAGGAGGATATCCTTGCGCTTTATGAACGGATCGAAGCACAGTTCGCCCAGATTGGCGTCCTCATCAACAACGCCGCCATGGGGCCGACTATGGCTGCGACCGTTGACACGACTATCGACGCCTTCCGACGCGTCTTGGCAGTAAACCTGATCGGGCCCTTCGCCATGGCGCGCGAAGCAGCACGGCGGATGCAGCGGGGCGCTGTCATCGTCAACGTCGCGTCGCTGGCGGGCGTGCTCGGCAATCCCAAACGCAACGCCTACGCCGCCTCGAAGGCGGGCCTCATCGCGTTCACGAAATCGCTGGCATGCGAGTTGGCGTCGTGTGGCATTCGCGTGACGGCGGTAGCACCGGGCTATGTACGCACGCCGATGGTCTCGGAACTTGAGCGCGCGGGCAAGATAGACCTCGTCGCGGTGCGCCGCCGGGTGCCGATGGGACGCGTGGCGCGTCCCGACGAAATCGCCCGAGCGGTGCGCTTTCTCGCCAGCCCGCAAGCGAGTTACATCACCGGTTCCGTGCTGACGGTTGATGGTGGCTGGATGTCTTCAACCAGCCGGGCGATGCGCATCCGCCAGTGCCTGGGACGCCACGAGCCGAACTCTCCCGTCCGGCCGAGCACTCCAGTGCGCGGATCGTGCTCGTCACGGGCGGGGCGAACGACATAGGCGCGGCCGTCGTCCGCCGCTTTGCCGCAAACGGCGATACCGTTGTAATTGCCGACAGATATGGCGCTGCAGCGGCAGGGCTCGCCGGATCCCTCGGCGGCAAGCACATGGCGAAATCCGTGGACGTTGCCGTCGAGAGCAACGTGGTGGCGCTGTTCGAGGAGCTGCGGAGGCGCTTCGGCAGGCTAGACGTCCTCGTCAATAGTGCTGCTGTGGCCGACACTTTTGTGCCAGGGGTTGAACAAATGCCGACACAGATTGAGCACGTCCTGGATGTGAATCTCGCCGGCGCCTTCACCTGCGGCCGCGAGGCGATCAAGGCGATGCATCCAGGAAGCGTGATCCTCAATCTCGGATCGATCAACACTTTCCCGCCCTTCGCACCGCGCCATGCCTACGGTGCGTCCAAAGCGGGGATGGAGATCCTGACTCGGTGCATGGCGGCCGAACTCGGGCCGGTTGGCATTCGCACAGCCACCGTCGCTCCTGGCTATATTCATACGCCTGGCATCGCTCAGTTGGCAAAGCGCGGCCACATCAACTCGACAGCAATCAGACGCGCATCCCGATGGGAAGGATGGGACAGCCGGAAGACATCGCGGACGCGGCGCTCTTTTTGGCATCGTCTGACGCATCATACGTCAACGGCTCTACCCTGTACGTGGACGGCGGCTGGACCTCGTCCGGGGATGCGGCATTCGCCAGCCAACTCTATCAGAACATTTAGCGGAGGCCGCGGAATGATTGTCGACTGTGCGCCACGCGGCTGGCTGCGGCTCATCGAAGCCGAAAATTTCAAACGCGACCAGCTCCCGCTGCGCGATGCGCCCGAAGCGCGGTTCCCGATCGAGGGTGTCCTCTCCATCGATGAGCGAAACGCCCTCATTGGAGACGCAGTCGTTCGAGGTCTTCGGTGCGCGCCTGTGATCGCCGAATGGCAAGCGGCTTACCGGAGGATAATCGACTACGCCGCTACCAAGGCCGGAGCATCCCTGACCGCTAATCTGCCGTAACAAGGAAACACCATGGAATTCGCGACATTCCTCTTGGCCGCTCGGCGCGGCTATCATCAATCGTCCAACGACGTCATCCGCAACTCCATCGAACAGGCAGTCCTTTCGGAGCAGGCTGGCTTCAACACCGCATGGTTCGCCGAGCACCACTTCAACAATTACAGCCTGGTTCCGTCGCCCTTGATGATGGTGGCGCACTGCGCCGCCCTGACGAGCACCATTCGCCTCGGCACCGCCGTCTGTGTGCTGCCGCTCTATCAACCGCTTCGCCTGCTCTCCGAGATCGGATTGGCCGATATTGTTTCGAACGGCCGGCTCGAGCTCGGCGTCGGCTCGGGATACCAGCAGTTCGAGTTCGAGCGCTTCGGCGTCAATGTTGATGAGGCGCCGGCTGTTTTTTCGGAATATCTGGACATCCTTCTCAAGGGTCTCAATCAGAGGATCTTCGAGCACGACGGGCAGTATAAGAAGATACCTCCGACAGCGATTTCGGTGCGCACAGTCCAGAAGCCAACACTGCCAATCTGGATCGCTACAACGTCCGGATACAGCATGGGCCGGGCTTATCGTGAGGGACACAATCTGTTCGTCACCGCATTCCACGACGGCTTGGACACTTTGAGCACGCTGCGCGAAAACATCGAGAAAGCAGCAGTTTCAAAAGGTAAGAATGTTACGGACGCCAAGATATCGCTGCTGCGCTGCTGCTATGCCAGCGACGACGAGGTTGAGATCAACAGCTATCTCGATAACGCCCGTTTCCAACGCCGGCTGTCCGAAGCATTGCTTCTACGCCGCCAGCAAAGCCTCGATGGCTATCTGCTGCAGGAAACGCCGACGCAGCAGGACCTGTCCTTCGAGACTATGCGCGAGAACCTGCCGATCGGTAGCGTGAATCGTGTGATCGATCGGCTATTGGAAGAGATAGACATCCTGAAACCGGACCAGATCGCAATTCAGACCCAATTGGGAGATTTCGACCAGAAGACGATGCTGCGGCAAATTGAGCTTTGGGGAGACAAGATCATCCCGGAGGTCAATAAGTCACTGGGTCATGGGCCTGAAGTGACAGAATTGCCGCTTTCTCGGACAACGAAGTGATTTCGATCAGAAGTAGTTCGGACATGACCGAAATAGATCCTCCCCCGACGCTGAATGCCCCCGATGACGATCCTTGTCTCTGGCTCGAAGACATCGATGGCGAGAAGGTCCTTGTCTGGGTCGCCGATCAATCGGCGAGAACTCTGGCACGCTCTGGTGGGCCGCGGTTCGAGGGCAACCGCGACACACCCGCCGCGACTGTCGACAGGTCAAGGTCCCCCTGATTACCCGCCGCGGTCGATACCTCTACAGTTTCCGGCGAGATGCCGCAAACCCGAGAGGCATGTGGCGCAGAACAACGCCCGCCGCCTACATGAGCCAGAGCCGAAGTGGGAGATCGTTCTCGACTTAATGCCGTCGCGGCAAGCGAAGGAGAGGACTGGATCTGGGACAGCGCCTCAATCGAACCGGAGAGACGCGAAAGAGCGTCCTGCACCTGTCGCGTGGTGGCGGCGACGCGCTCGGCATCGCGAATTCGATCTCGTCGCGATGCTCCTCACCGACGGCGTCATTCTCCCGGAGGCCCAGCGCTATCGCTCCCGACGTGAACTGACCCGTAATTGATTACACCGACAATGCGCGTCATGCGTGGCTGCTCCTCATGTCGGCTTTTTTCAGCTTTCTGGATGTTGATTCCCGCGGCGAACAGCCCGCCCCGAGGCCCTGCCGCTTGCGCCTGCCTCGAGGTCACGCGCAAGTACCATTCCAACCAGCGCCCAAGCCGCTCGAAGGCTTCTGGTCTTCGGTTGATCGGCACGCAGGAGGATGCGGCGCTGCCGAGTTTGTCGAATCCGCGACACAATATTGTTCGGCCAGCTTGCTGATGCAGCCTCACTAAGCCATTGAATAAATATGGAAAAACTTTTCTAGTCTCTGTGCGCAGCTGGCACGATTTTTGAATCTCCCTTGTCGCGAGGGATAGGAGCTTGGTGTCAGCAGTGCTCGGCCGAAAACGGTCGAGCGTAATCCGTAACAGCTCCATCACAACCGTCTGCGCCTCGCGAAGCCGCGCCAAAAAAGATGCTTTTTTGACAGGCTCGAAAAGTCACCAGCTATGGGTTGCGCTGAATGTGCGGGGCTTGAATTAGAAAGGAAAGGAGCATGAACGACATTGTATTTTCGGACCTTGAAAAGCGCATTTCTGCCATTAGCGAAGAAGACGCAAGACAGCGACAAAGGCGACTTTGTGCTTGTCCGGGCTGTAAGTCGGGGGCGAAGTCGACCTCTTTTTTGAGTGAGGCACCTCGTGCACTACTTTAAACCTTTATTAAAGCGTTCTCATCAGGTGTTGGTAGCAGAGGACGGGAGTATCTGCGTCGGGAAGATCCCCGGAAAATCAAAAAAGATCATCCAGTCTCCTCCGCCTTGGGTTGCCGTTTTGATTTCAAAACTCGACGGCGAGCATACAATGCCAAGGATACTGAACGAGCTTAAGGCAGAACAGTATGACGTCACCAATGGTGACGTGCACGATTTTGTCTCAGCCCTCGCTGGCTGCGGGCTCATTGAAGAGCGCTGAGGCACTTGGTCGGAGACTGGGGTCAATCAACGAAGGGATGATTGCCCATTGTTCGGCCGCGGCGTTGGAACCGGCGAAGAGGGTTTCCTGTTGAGGCGATCGGGCGCATCGAGCGATCGATGAAGTGATATTCGTTCTCGATGCGACCGTCGTCGATGAAGAGGGTGAATCTGACCCAGCGTGAGAGCGCATCGCGGATTGCTTCACGGCGGACGCAAGATTCGTCTGCTCCCGCTCGGGAAGTGGATTTGCCTCGATATAAATCATGCATTCAGAGCCCAGCTGCGTCAGCAGCGTCTCGGGCGGCTGGTAAGCTGATTGCCGTCGTCGCTGAGCCTCTGTAGCCCAGGGCGACCAGGGCTTGGGCTTGTTGTTTGCCTTCGCTGGGAAGTGGCTGCCGCTGCTGCGGGGCGCAATGGGCTCGAGCGACTTTCTTATCTGGAGGGCTTTCGCGAACGCCGGCTGCGGAGCCGAGGCCATTATCATCGCGCCTTTCCTCAGCGAGTTCGGGACCAAGCGGTATCGCGGCAAGTTTGTCGGGCGCTGACTGGTTCCTTTTCATTCGGCGGTTGTGGGCCGCGCCCGAACAGGGCGCAACCTGCCCAATGAGCAAGTCGTATGACGTCTCCCACCCAGATAAGAAGTTCAGCGCAGGATGTGCCTATCCAATCATGTTCGCGATTTGATCTCCCTCGGCGTTTTGCGTGATCGAAAGCTCCGCCCTTTTCTCATTGGGAGCTTGGATGTGCGATTGTCTCCATTTCGAAGCTCGTTGATCCTGCTGACGGTCGTCGTCCTCTCTCCCGCGAGGTCAACCTATAGCGGTCTCAAGTAACGTCAACTCGACACCGTCTGTCGGCTTTGTCGGGTCAGCGACACAGGCTTGTCTAACCAATCTCTTGTTATGGCTTGGACTAAATCGCTGAAAAACAATAAAAAAGGCCTTTCCTTCGACTCGATCAGCCAAATTGGCACGCGTCTTGAAACTGTTCCTTGCGAGGCGAGAACTGCCGACCGGCATTCCGCGATGGATGGAACGAAGGAAGGAAGGCAATATGTCAGATTTGCGTCAAATCGCATTCTACGGCAAAGGGGGCATCGGCAAGTCCACCACCTCCCAAAATACGCTCGCGGCCCTTGTCGACCTCGGGCAGAAAATCCTCATCGTCGGATGCGATCCCAAAGCCGACTCCACCCGCCTGATCCTGAACGCGAAAGCGCAGGACACGGTTCTGCATCTCGCAGCACAGGAAGGTTCGGTGGAAGACCTCGAACTCGAGGACGTGCTCAAGGCCGGTTACAGAGGCATCAAGTGTGTGGAGTCCGGCGGTCCGGAGCCGGGCGTCGGCTGCGCCGGCCGTGGCGTCATCACCTCGATCAATTTCCTCGAGGAGAACGGCGCTTATGA
The DNA here is from genome assembly GCF_013004495.1 of Rhizobium sp. SEMIA 4085. NCBI lineage: Bacteria > Pseudomonadati > Pseudomonadota > Alphaproteobacteria > Hyphomicrobiales > Rhizobiaceae > Rhizobium > Rhizobium sp. SEMIA 4085. The sequence goes on along the minus strand of NZ_JABEPH010000184.1, from coordinate 4,736 downwards.
CGATGTCGACTACGTCTCCTATGATGTGCTCGGCGATGTGGTGTGCGGCGGCTTCGCGATGCCGATCCGTGAGAACAAGGCCCAAGAGATCTACATCGTCATGTCCGGCGAGATGATGGCGCTCTATGCCGCCAACAACATCGCCAAGGGCATCCTGAAATATGCCCACTCAGGCGGCGTGCGGCTCGGCGGCCTGATCTGTAACGAGCGCCAGACGGATCGCGAGCTCGACCTCTCCGAGGCGCTGGCTGCCAGGCTCAATTCCAAGCTCATCCACTTTGTGCCGCGTGACAACATCGTCCAGCACGCCGAGCTCAGGAAGATGACGGTGATCCAGTACGCGCCGGACTCCAAGCAGGCCGGGGAATATCGCGCGCTAGCCGAGAAGATCCATGCCAATTCGGGCCAAGGCACCGTTCCGACCCCGATCACCATGGAGGAGCTCGAGGACATGCTGCTTGATTTCGGCATCATGAAGACCGACGAGCAAATGCTTGCCGAACTTCAGGCCAAGGAAGCGACGGTGGCGGCCGCCCAATAACGCCGCCGTCGACAGGGCGCGCCGGCCCTTTGACCACCCGGCGCGCCCTTCCACGAACGATGCCTCGTCGGCGGGGCATTATCCGAACCTTGAAAGGGGGCAAAGGCCCATGAGCCTTGATTACGAGAATGACAGCGCTCTCCATGAGAAGCTTATAGGGGAAGTGCTGTCACAATATCCAGACAAGGCGGCTAAGCGCCGCAAGAAGCACCTCAGCGTCGCAAGGAGCGGCGACGAGCCCGGCGAGGAGGCAAAGGCCCTTTCCGAATGCGACGTCAAATCGAACATCAAGTCCATTCCGGGCGTGATGACGATCCGAGGCTGCGCCTATGCCGGCTCCAAAGGCGTGGTATGGGGCCCGGTCAAGGATATGGTCCACATCTCACACGGGCCGGTCGGTTGCGGTCAATATTCCTGGTCGCAACGCCGCAATTACTACGTCGGCCTGACGGGCATCGACACGTTCGTGACGCTGCAGTTCACCTCAGACTTCCAGGAAAAGGACATCGTTTTCGGCGGCGACAAGAAGCTTGAGAAAATCATCGACGAGATCGAAGAACTGTTTCCCTTGAACAAGGGCATCTCGGTGCAGTCCGAATGCCCGATCGGCCTGATTGGCGATGACATTGAGGCGGTGTCGCGCAAGAAAGCCAAGGAGCACGAAAAGACGATCGTGCCGGTGCGCTGCGAAGGCTTCCGCGGCGTATCGCAGTCGCTCGGCCACCACATCGCCAACGACTCGATTCGCGACTGGGTTTTCGACAAGACGGAAGTCGAGTTCGAGGCCGGCCCTTACGATGTTAACGTCGTCGGCGACTACAATATCGGCGGCGACGCCTGGGCTACGCGCATTCTCTTGGAGGAGGTGGGGCTGCGCGTGGTCGGCAACTGGTCGGGGGACGCGACGCTCGCTGAGGTAGAGCGTGCACCAAAGGCCAAGCTGAACCTCATTCACTGCTACCGGTCAATGAACTACATCTGCCGGCACATGGAGGAAAAGTACGGCATCCCCTGGATGGAATACAATTTTTTCGGTCCCTCCCAGATCGAAGCCTCTCTGCGCGAGATAGCCAAGCATTTCGGGCCGGAAATCGTCGACAAGACCGAGGCTGTCATCGCCAGGTACCGGCCCTTGGTCGATGCGGTCATCGACAAGTACCGGCCGCGCCTCGAAGGCAAGACGGTGATGCTTTATGTGGGCGGCCTGCGCCCTCGCCATGTCATCACGGCCTACGAGGACCTCGGCATGCGGATCGTCGGCACCGGCTACGAGTTTGCCCACAACGATGACTATCAGCGCACCGGCCATTACGTGAATAAGGGTACGCTGATCTATGACGACGTCACCGGTTACGAGCTGGAAAAATTCATCGAGGGGATCCGCCCTGATCTCGTTGGCTCCGGCATCAAGGAGAAGTACCCGGTGCAGAAGATGGGCATCCCGTTCCGTCAGATGCACTCCTGGGATTATTCCGGACCGTATCACGGCTATGACGGCTTCGCCATTTTCGCCCGCGACATGGATCTGGCCATCAACAACCCTGTCTGGGACCTCTACGACGCTCCCTGGAAGAAAAAAGCCGTGCCGCCGATGGCGATAGCGGCCGAATAAAAAGCTGGCCTCCCAGGAGCAGGGGGCCAATGAACGCCCGCGACCCTTGATCTGCGGGAAACCAGAAACGTCTCGAGGTCCTGTGCCGCCGCCTGGCGCGCCAGAAGGAAAAGGTGACCACCATGCCGCAGTCGGCCGAAAAAGTTCTCGACCATGCTCCCCTGTTCCGCGAGCCGGAATACAGGCAGATGCTCGCCGAGAAGAAGCTGAATTTTGAATGCCCCCACCCGGACCAGATCGTTACCGATCAACGCGAATACACCAAGACCTGGGAATACCGCGAAAAAAACCTCGCCCGCGAAGCCCTCGTCGTGAACCCGGCCAAGGCCTGCCAGCCGCTCGGCGCCGTGTTTGCGGCCGCAGGCTTCGAGCGGACCATGTCCTTCGTCCATGGCAGCCAGGGCTGCGTTGCCTATTACCGTTCGCATCTGTCGCGGCACTTCAAGGAGCCTTCATCGGCGGTTTCGTCCTCGATGACCGAGGACGCGGCGGTGTTCGGCGGCCTGAAGAACATGGTCGACGGGCTCGCCAACACCTATGCGCTCTACGACCCGAAGATGATTGCTGTCTCGACCACCTGTATGGCGGAGGTCATCGGTGACGACCTGCATAGCTTCATCGAAAACGCCAAGAGCGAGGGCTCGGTCCCGCCCGACTTCGATGTTCCTTTCGCTCACACCCCCGCTTTCGTCGGCAGCCACGTCGATGGCTATGATGGCATGATCAAGGGCATTCTGGAGAACTTCTGGAACGGCAGCGCGCGCAAGGAAGTGGCTAAAGCCATCAACATCATTCCCGGCTTCGACGGCTTCTGCGTCGGCAACAACCGCGAACTGAAGCGCTTGCTCGACATAATGGGCGTATTCTACATCTTCATCCAGGATGCCTCCGACCAGTTCGACACGCCCTCGGACGGTATGTACCGCATGTATGACGGCGGCACGAAGATCGAGGACGTGAAGTCGGCTTTAAACGCCGAAGCGACACTGTCGCTGCAGCACTATAACACCCGCAAAACGCTCGAATACTGCAACGAGGTCGGTCAGGCGACGGCCTCGTTCCACTATCCGCTGGGTGTCAAGGCGACCGACGAATTCCTGATGAAGGTCTCGGAAATTTCCGGCAAGGAAATCCCCGGGATAATCGGAATGGAGCGCGGCAGACTTGTCGACGCTATGGCGGACAGTCAGGCCTGGCTGCACGGCAAGAAATACGCGATCTACGGTGATCCCGACTTCGTCTACGCCGTTGCCCGGTTCGTCATGGAAACCGGCGGTGAGCCGACCCACTGCCTCGCCACCAACGGAACGTCGGCCTGGGAAGCCGAGATGAAGGAGTTGCTTGCATCCTCGCCCTTCGGCAAGGATGCCCAGGTCTGGGCGGGTAAGGACCTCTGGGCGCTGCGCTCGCTGCTCTTCACCGAACCGGTGGACCTGCTGATCGGCAATTCTTATGGCAAGTATCTCGAGCGCGACACCGGCACCCCGTTGATCCGACTGACCTTTCCTATTTTCGACCGGCACCATCACCACCGTTTCCCGCTCATGGGCTACCAGGGCGGACTGCGCGTCTTAACGACGATCCTCGACAAGATCTTCGACAAGCTCGATCGCGAGACGAGCGAGCCGGGTGTGACGGACTATTCTTATGACCTGACTCGCTAGGAGCGGCGGTCGGCCCTGTTAAGGCCGGCCGACTTCATTTGGACTTGGAGACCCGGCGCAATGCCCTCGCTCACTGCTAAAATCCAGGATGTCTTCAACGAGCCCGCCTGCGAGAAGAATCGCAGCAAGGATTCCAAGGCGCGCAAAAGCGGCTGTTCGAAGCCGCTGACACCCGGGGCGGCAGCCGGCGGCTGCGCTTTCGACGGCGCCAAGATCGTGCTGCAGCCGATCACCGACGTCGCGCATCTGATCCATGCCCCACTCGCCTGCGAGGGCAACTCCTGGGACAACCGCGGCACGGCTTCGTCCGGGCCAATGCTTTGGCGCACGAGCTTCACAACCGACCTCACCGAACTCGACGTGGTAATGGCGCAGGGGGAGCGGAAGCTTTTCAAAGCAATCCGCGAAATCAAGGAAGCGTATGCGCCGCCGGCGATCTTCGTCTATTCGACCTGCGTGACCGCGTTGATCGGCGACGACATTGAGGCGGTCTGCAAGCGCGCTGCGGAAAAGTTCGGCTTGCCGGTGGTGCCGGTCAATGCGCCGGGCTTCGTCGGCTCCAAGAATCTTGGCAACAAGCTCGCCGGCGAAGCGTTGCTCGACCACGTCATCGGCACCGTGGAACCTGATGATGTCGGTGCTTACGACATCAATGTCCTTGGCGAATTCAACCTCTCCGGCGAGTTCTGGCTGGTGAAACCGCTCCTTGATCGCCTCGGCATCCGGGTGCGCGCCTGCATTCCGGGCGACGCGCGCTACCGCGATGTTGCCTCCGCGCACCGCGCCCGGGCGTCTATGTTGGTATGCTCGACGGCACTTATAAATCTCGCCCGCCAGATGGAGGAGCGCTGGGACATTCCATTCTTCGAGGGCTCCTTCTATGGCATCACCGACACCTCGGAAGCACTCAGGCAGATCG
>NZ_JABEPH010000183.1:0-11826 GCF_013004495.1 Rhizobium sp. SEMIA 4085 | reverse complement strand
CGCAGGACTACCCCCCGAAGAGGGACGCGCAGGGGCGCGTCAAGGTACGAAAGCGGCTCGTCAAGGAGGATAGCGGCGGGATTGCGAACGATTGCCCGACCCATTGCGACGCGCTGGCGCTGCCCGCCCGATAGCTGACGTGGACGGCGCTCGAGGAATGGGCCGATTTCCAGAATGGCTGCGGTTTCGGCAATGCGCCGGTCGATTTCGGCGCGCGCGACGCGGCGATTTTTCAGTCCATATTCGAGGTTCTGACGAACCGTCATATGGGGGTAAAGCGCGTAGTTCTGGAACACCATCGCGATATCGCGCTTTGCGGGCTCGACGGTGCTCACGTCGGTTCCCGCAATATGCAAATGCCCTGAACTGATGCTCTCAAGGCCGGCAATCATTCGTAGAAGCGTCGACTTGCCACAGCCCGAAGGCCCGACAAGCACGATCATTTTGCCGTCGGCGACAGTCAGGTTGACACCTTTCACCGCTGGGACCTGACCATAATTCTTCTTCAGATCGATGAGTTCTATGGCTGCCATTTCGTTCCTCCCGTGCGCCGTCATACATTTGTAACATGGTATTGACATTTGTAACAAGTCACCCCTAACCTGTTTTCATCGCCACCTTGGGAGGGGTCAGCCGCAGCCGGCAAAGCCGACGCACAAACAGCAGGCGATGGAGAGGAAAACGAAATGACAGACAAGGCTTCAGAAAACCACCGCCAGTTCGGGCGGGTCTTCAAGAGCGTTGCGGCTGGCGCCGCCGCACTGGTCTTAAGCTTTAATATCGGAGGCAATGCGCTCGCCGCAGACCGGGTAAAGGTCGAATGGTGGAATGCCGCCAGCGGCCGGCTTGCCGAGATCACCAAGCAGCTGATTTCAGATTTCAACGCTTCTCAGGACAAATATGAGATCGTCGGTGTCAGCAAAGGCAATTATGAGGAAACGATGGCTGCAATGGTTGCGGCCTATCGCGTTGGTCAGCAGCCTGTTTTGATTCAGGCTGCCGAACGCGGCTTCCAGACAATGTACCGGTCCGGCGCGATCATTCCGGTTCCTGAACTCATGGAGCGGGAAGGCTACAAGATCAACTGGAACGATTTTGTTGCACCCGTTGCGGGCTTTTATCTCATTGACGGCAAGCCCGCCGCGATGCCGTTCAACAGCTCGACTCCGATCTTCTGGTACAATGCCGAACAGTTCAAGGCGGCCGGCTTTGAAAAGCCTGGTGAAACCTGGCAGGAAGTCGAAAAGCAGCTTTATGCGATCAAGGAAAAAGGCATCTCGAAATGCCAGATGGCACTCGCCAACGACTTCTACTGGAGCCTGATCGAGAATTATGCGGCCATACAAGACCAGCCCTATGGCACCAAAGCCAATGGTTTTGGCGGGCTGGATACCGAGTTCGTCTTCAACAAGAGCCCGCTGGTCGTCGGTCAGGTGGAGCGCTTGAAAAAGTGGATGGATGACGGCGTCTTGCAGATCGCCGGCCAGGGGCTTTCTCCCGATCAGCTCTTCATCTCGGGCACCTGCTCGACCTATGTCGCCTCGACGGCCGCCCATGCTGCTGTGGAGGCGGGCGCAAAGTTCAAATGGAGCGCGACCTTCCTGCCGCACGAGGAAGGCATCGAACCGAAGAACAGCACGATCGGAGGCGGTGCGCTCTGGGTGCTCAAGGGGAAATCCGAGGACGAATACAAGGGCGCGGCCGCCTTTTTGAATTTCGTCGCTTCGCCGAAGACACAGGTCTGGTGGAGCAAGCAGACGGGATATGTGCCGGTCACCAACGCAGCCTACGAGCAGGCCAAGGCGGAAGGCTACTACAAGGAGCATCCGACGCGTGAGATCGCCATTCTGCAGCTTTCCCGCGGTACGCCGGACGATAATTCCCGCGGCTTCCGTTTCGGCAACCACAATCAGTCGATGGCGCTTCTTGTCGAAGAGATCCAAGGGGTCTGGACCGGTCAAAAGACCCCCCAAGAGGCGCTTGATTCAGCGGCTGCCCGCGGAAACCAGATTCTTCGCCAATATGAGCAGCTCCATGCGGGGAAATAGTCCAGTGCAGGTCATCGGAGGCGCTCCACGGCGCCTCCGCATCCTGGGAAGGCCATTGTCCCGCCTGGCGACAGCGCGCTCCCCCGAGGCCGGTCTCAAGGCTGCGCATTTCAACAAGCCGTGGCTCGCTGCCCTGCTCGTTGCGCCTCAGTTGCTGATCCTGCTGTTTTTTTTCTTCATCCCTTCCTACAAGGCATTGTCGCTCGCCTTTGTACAGGTCGACCCATTCGGTGGCCTGCAGATCTTCGTCGGCCTGAAGAATTTTCAGACGTTGCTGGCGAGCCCTGAATATAGAAGCAGCGCCCTCTTTACGCTGTGGTTCACGCTGTTCCAGAACATTGCAACGCTTGGCCTTGCGGGGCTCTTTGCGTTCGCCACGGATTTCGTCATCCGCGGCCGCGCCATCTACAAGAGCATCATCCTGATGCCTTATGCGATTGCGCCTGTCATATCCGGCGTGCTTTGGGCCTTTCTGTTCAATCCGGCTGTCGGTCCGATCGCACAGTTCCTGCATTCGCTGGGCATTGCCTGGGATCCGAACAGACGGCCATTCGATGCACAGATTCTGGTGACGATTGCCTCCATCTGGAAGAACGTCTGCTATGACTACATCTTCCTGGTTGCCGCATTGCTTGCGGTTCCGGCCTCGCTGCTGGAAGCTGCCAAGCTTGATGGGGCGGGCCCGGTTCGGCGGTTCTTCACGATTTCCCTGCCGCTCGTCTCACCGACGGTGTTCTTCCTCGTCGTCATGAACTTCGTCTACGGCCTCTTCGAAACGTTCGGCATCATCGCTGCCGTCACGCGTGGCGGGCCTGCAGGCGCCACAAACAGCCTGGTCTACAAGGTCTATCAGGACGGCTTCGTGCAGCTCGATCTGGGGTCGTCAGCTGCCCAGTCGGTGATCTTGATGATCGTCGCGGTCCTTTTCACGGTCCTCCAGTTCCGAGCGCTTGAGCGCAAGGTCAATTATCAGGTGTAGCCATGGGCGAACGAAATCTCGGTCTTTCGATCTTCTGTCACGTTGTTCTGTTGGTTGGCGCAGCTTTCGTATGCTTGCCGCTCTACTTTGCCTTCGTGGCAGGTTCGCTCACGCTGGAAGAGGTGCAGCAGGCTCCTTTCCCGCTCGTGCCGGGCTCGCATTTTATCGACAATGTCGCAGTCGCCTGGAGGCAAGGCGATTTTGCGCAAGCTTTCCTCAACTCGATCATCGTGACGGGCGGGATCGTCATCGGCAAGCTCGCCATTTCGCTCATTGCGGCTTTTGCCGTGACCTATTTTCGCTTCCCGTTCCGCATGACCGCATTCTGGCTGATTTTCGTTTCCTTGATGCTGCCCGTGGAAGTCCGCATCATCCCGACTTACGAGGCCGTCGCCGACGCTGCGGGCCCGATCCGCTGGCTTTCCGGCATCACAGGATTTGCAGGCCTTTTGGAAAACCTGACGGGCTACAGCATCGAAACATCCATGAAGTGGAACATGGTGAACACCTATGGCGGTCTGATCCTGCCGCTGATTGCCTCCGCGTCGGCGACATTTCTCTTCCGCCAATTCTTCCTGACCGTGCCTGAGGAGCTGTGCGAGGCGGCGAAACTCGATGGTGCCGGCCCCCTTAAATTCTTCAAGGATGTGCTGCTGCCGCTTTCCACCGCCAATATCGCGGCACTTGCAATCATCCTCTTTCTCTATGGCTGGAACCAGTATCTTTGGCCGCTGCTCTTTACCACCGACAAGACGATGGCGACCGCAATTCTGGGTCTTAAGGAGCTGGTTCCGGTGTCAGATTCCGTGCCTGCATGGAACATTGCCATGAGTGCCGCTCTCTTCGTCATGTTGCCTCCGGCAGTCATCATTCTCCTCATGCAACGCTGGTTCACCAAGGGGCTGGTAGACTCCGGCAAGTAGGCCTTTGCCCAGACAATAAGGACAATTTCGATATGGTTTACATCATCGGTCATCGCGGTGGCCGCAATCTCTGGCCCGAAAACAGCCTTTCTGGCTTCCGCAAGCTGGCTGAAATGCCAGTCGAAGGCGTCGAATTCGACGTGCATTTGACCCGTTTTGGCGAACTGCTCGTCATTCACGACGCAACCCTTGATCGCACGACCGATCACTCCGGACCGGTCTTCGACCTTGCTCCAGGCGAGCACCGAAGCGTCAGGCTGAAAGACAGCGACGGAGAGGCGATACCGACGCTTGACGAGGTTCTCGAGATATTCAAGTTCAGCGCCCTTGAGCTGCATATCGAGCTGAAGGCGGATGCGAAAGGGGATGCCTATCCGGGCCTTGAGAGGAGGGCTGCAAACCTCGTCGATAGCCTCAAGCTCGCCGACCGTTCGTTCCTGACGAGCTTTCACGCCAGCGTTCTTCAAACTGTCCGTGAGGTTGCGCCGCATATCCGGACGCTGTCTTCATTTGACCGCGCAGCCGCCGAGCGAGGTGGCCTCAGATCCGGCCTTAAGAAAATGGAGGAGCTCGCCGACATCATTGCCGTCGAAAAGTCTCTGCTTGCGACGCATTGGGACGAAATCACGTCCTTCATTCCCTTTGACCGGCTCGGCGCATGGGTGCCGAATCACACTGCAGACATTGCCTATTGGTTGGCCAAACCGGTCCGGCAGATCACGACCGACAGGCCGGATCTTGCCCTTAGCATACGGGGTTCGTGAACCGTGTCCTTATCTGCGACAGACCAAACGCGCGCCGCCAATCGCTCCAACCCGGATCCCCTTCAGAACATTGACCTGGTCATTTTCGACTGCGACGGCGTGCTCATCGACAGCGAGCCGATCGCAAGCCGCACGCTTGCGGAAGCCCTGCAGGAGGCGGGCGTGGCAATCACCCCTTCCGAAGCCCATGAAAAATTCACGGGCAATTCCGAAAGGGTGATCCGCGACATGTGCGTCCGCGACTACGGCTTGGGTGACGTTGCAAACGTCTTCCAAGCCTGGCATCGGCGGCTTTACGCCGAATTCGCACGGTCCTTGACGCCAATGGCTGGCATCGGCGACATCGTTGCCAGCCTAACCCGGCCGAAATGTGTTGCATCGAACAGTACGATGCACCGGCTTCGCGCGAGCCTCGGCAGGCTCGATCTCTGGCAGTGCTTCCACCCGGGGGTCTTCAGCGCCGAGGCCGTGGCGCGGCCAAAGCCTGCCCCGGACCTTTTATTGCATTGCGCGGAGAAATTCGCGGCAAGACCGGCACGATGTGTCATGGTCGACGACAGTCCGCATGGCGTTGCGGCAGCCGTCTCCGCCGGCATGATCGCCATAGGCTTCGTTGATCCTGCCGATCCGAGGCCGGCAAGGAAGGCATTGCTTGTTTCCTCGGGCGCCTTTGGCGTGGCAACCGGAGCCGGAGAATTAACGCCAATGCTGTTGGCAGCGAGCCAGTCGATCAAGGCCTAGGTCTCCATCCCTCCCGAGACGTCCGGGCCGACTTATCTCTTGAAACTCCGCCATCTCTCTGACGGCGGCTTTATGGGGCTCTGTGCGCGCGACTTCGTGGAACTGGAAGCAAAACGTTCTCACGCGCCGAGCCTCAGCCTACCTTAACTGTACAACAAGATGTCTGACCAGCGAGTCGCTACGTTTCGTTACACTTCGGATCATTTTGAAAACATGACCGATACGTCAATCGGGCAAATGACACTTCCCAAAACGACGTCGCCAGCGACGCAGCAAAGGAGTGTTTGGAGATGACGAAGATCGATAAGGTTCTTTATACGGGCAAGACCCGGACAACCGGCGGCCGCGAGGGGGCCTCTCGCAGTGACGATGGTCAGCTGGACATCAAGCTCTCGCCTCCGGGCAGCAATCGGGACGGCACCAATCCCGAGCAGCTCTTTGCCGCCGGATGGTCGGCCTGCTTCATCGGCGCAATCGGCATTGCCGCGGGCAAGCGAAAGGTGAAGCTTCCTCAGGATCTTTCCGTTGATGCCGAGGTCGATCTTGGAAACAGCGACGGCGCCTATTTTCTGCAGGCCCGCCTTAACGTTCGCCTGCCGGGTATCGAGCCGGCATTGGCAACGGTCCTGGTCGAGGAAGCGCATCAGACATGCCCATATTCCAAGGCGACACGCGACAACATCCATGTGGAACTGCAGATCGTCGAGTAACGCAAGCGGCCGCCTCAGGCCCCAAGGGTCTGCGGCGGCCGGATTACGCGCAACGCGAACGGAAGAAGACATCCCCCATGTTCTGCGGAGGACGAATGAGACTGCTGACCATCTCTATCCTGAGCGGGGCAATCTTCGCGACGCCCTGTCTCTACGATTTCGCCTCGCAGGAACCTTCTCCGCTGGCTGGCCTGCGCACGGCGGCGTCTGCGCTCGCCGTTGAAGCGCCCGGCAGTCGCGCTAAAAACCGCTTGCCCCGGCAGCGTTGCGCATCCGGATACGCGAGTGAACCTCGACGCTTCGAGGTCGCGGCCGGCGGCTTGATCGCGACGGCGCAAGCTGGCCATTCGCAGGGTGCTGCCGGCGGCAGGATCAGTTCCTTTGCATCATCTCGCTGATGATTTTCGAGAGGCTATAAAGGCGCTGCTCGATCATTGTCGGAACCTCGCAGACATAAGAAAGCGACTGGACACGCTCTTCGAAGATGCGCGTCTCCCATGTCAGTTGCGCCGTCTGCCTGGCAAGCTCGGTCTGGTCGGCATCAGATGCCGTGCGCATCTTGTCGACCTCTGCGGCCTTTTTTCTGAGATCGGCGGCAAGCTGCCTTTGACTTTCGGCATAGCGCGAAATGCCGGAGATGATCAGGCCGCGTTCTATGTTGATCTTGTCAAACACGCCCATGAAAAGCTGCTCCAGCTTTTCATGGGCCTGATCCTTGGGCAGCGATGCGATATAATCGGAAATCTGCTTGCGGGCATCATCGATCGGATTGCTGCGCTTGACGAGTTCGGCGGCGAGGTCGGACAATCGAGGGTCCTTGTCCCATTGCTTGGCCGTTTCGGGAAGCTCGCCGGCGTTCCACACCTGGCCGATCGAAAGTTCAGGCACCTTGCGCTGAACGCAAGGCCAGTCCGGATCGGTGTTTGTTGCGGGGTGTGCCGCCGGTGCCGCAGACAGCGCGGCAAGGATTGCGATCACGAAAACGCGTCGGCTCACTGGCTTGCTCCCATCTCCTGCTTGCGGACGGTCAGGCCACGTGCGGGATTATAGGCCAGGATGGCTCCCCCCAACAGGGCAAGCGTGACGGCCAGAACGACGGCAAGTGATGTCCATTCGATACGCGCGTAAAAGGCGAAGCGGATGAGTTCGACCGCATAGGTGAACGGGTTGAGGAGGCATATCTTGTAGAGCAGCGGGCTTGCTTCTTGAACCCGCCAGAGCGGGTAAAGTGCCGAGGAGGCGAAATACATGGGAAAGATCACGAAATTCATGATCCCTGCAAAATTCTCCAATTGCTTGACAAGCGATGACAAGAGCATTCCCAACGCTCCAAGCATCAGCCCTGAGAAAAACAGGGCAGGCAGGATCATGAAATAGCCGGCGATTGGCGCCTTTACGTCCCATAACCAGGCAATCGCCAGGAATGCATAGACCTGGAGAAGCGAAACGGCAACGCCGGCCAAAAGCTTGGATACGAGAAGATACCAGCGCGGAAATGGACTGACGAGCAGGATACGCATATTGCCCATCTCCCGGTCATAGACCATCGACAGGGAGGACTGCATGCCGCTGAAGAGGAGGATCATCCCGCACAATCCAGGCGTGATGTAGACCTCGTAAAGAACATAGGTCTCATACGGCGGAATGATCGAAACGCCCAGCACCTGCCGGAAACCGGCTGCGAATATGAAGAGCCAGAGCAGCGGCCGCACCAGCGAGGAGACGAAGCGCTCCTTCTGCGAGAGGTAGCGCAGCCATTCGCGAAACAGAATACCCCGCAGGCACACGAGGTACTGGATCGGCGTGAAGCCTTTCCATTCCCCGGCGGTCGCACCGCCCAACGTTCTGGTCGCGCCGCTCATTGTTTTCCTCCCCGGATATTCATGTCCGCGATACCGGTAAGCTTTGAGAATGCCTGATTGATGGTCTCCGTGCCGGTGTGGGCAAGAATGGCCGAAACCGGACCATCGGCGACGAGCTTTCCCTGGTCCAGGACCAGGATCTGATCCGCCTGACCAACCTCGTCGATCAGGTGGGTTGCCCACAGCACGCTGATGCCGGCGTGTTCCACGAGAGCACGAATATCCCTCAGAATGGTCGCACGCGACTTGATGTCGAGCCCGACCGTCGCCTCATCGAGCAGCAAAAGGGAAGGCCGGTGCAGGAGCGCCCGGACGATCTCGACACGCCTGATCTGTCCGCCGGACAGACCGCGGACCTTTTCCTCGATGCGGTCGCTCATGTCGATGGACCGAAGAAGCTCGTCGATCCGTTGCCGCGCCACACGCGATCCGATGCCGTGCAGGGAGGCGTGATAGAGGAGATTCTGTCGGACACTCAAATCGAGATCGAGGGTGCGGGCCTGAAACACGATGCCGAGATGTCTGAGTGCGGGGCCGGGATTGCGATCTATGTCCTGGCCGAACACGCGAATGCGGCCCGCCGGCGGCGAAAAAAGATGGCTGACGAGTGAAAACAGCGTCGTCTTGCCGGCACCGTTAAGCCCCAGAAGAACGGTGAAGCGCGAGGGCTCTATGGAAAACGACACATTGTCGAGCGCCTTTCGCTGCCCATAGCTATAGCTGACGGAAGTGAGTTCGAGTGCGGCGAGCGCCGCACTCTCCTGCCTATTGGATGTCTCGTCCAAGCGGGATTCAAGCTTCATTGGATATACCTTTCACAAGCGGCGTTGCCGCAGGCGAGCAGGACGCCCGGGATGCCTACTTGATGATGATCTTGCCTGTCATGCCCTTGTCGGCAAGGTCGGGAATCGACCATGTGTATTCTCCCGGCCGCACTGTTGAAAACTGCACGTTGATCGTTCCTTCTGAATCGAATTCGAGCCATGCCGGGGCTCCATTCATGTGAACCTCGAGATCGTTGATGACGATCTGATTCATCCACACGTTGCGAAACAGATCGGTTACGAACTTGTACTCAAGGCCGGCCGCCGACGTGATCTTCCACCGGTAGCCCTGTCCTGAAACGAGTTCGAAGTCTTTCCGGTTCACTGCGTAGCTGTCGTCCTTCGATCCGAGGATCAATTCCGGCACGTTTTGGCTTGCGCGCGTAACCTTGGGCTCGGGATCGCCGTCATCGTCATCGCCGGACTGGGCAAGGGCCGGTTGTTGGGTAGAAAGAGCGCCGATAAGAATTGCAAAAGCAATGACTGCGAGTTTCATGCTGTCCTCCTTTTGGAAAGCGGAACGCCTATCAGTTGGGTGCTACGGTCACTCCCCACGGCATGGCGCCGACGGTGACGGATTTGACCGGCTCGTCGCCCGCCGTGTCGATGAAGGTGATATCGTTGGAAAGACCGTTCGTGCTGATCAGGTGCTGGCCGTCGGGCGTGAAAGCCAACTGCCAGACACGCTGACCGACAAGGATATATTTCTCGACCTCATAGGTTTGCGTGTCTATGACCGCCACGCGGTTGGCCGGGCCGAGGGCGACATAGGCTTTCTTGCCATCCGCCGAAATCCGCACGCCAACGGGCTGAACCGCCTCCGAGCGCAAGCCCTGGATCTCAAACGTGATCTTTTTGACGATTTGTCTGGAGCCATTGTCTATGACGGAGACGGTTCCACCGATTTCCGAAGAGATCCAGACCTGTGAACCGTCGGGCTTGAATTCGGCAAAGCGCGGACGCGAGTCGACGAGCACGTTGGCGACGATCTCATGGGTCGAGGTATCGATAAAATGCGCCATGTTCGTCGTTTCGGAGGTGTTCACCATCGTCTTTCCGTCGGGGCTGATGCCCATGCCTTCAGGCTCCACGCCGACCGGTATTTCGGTGATCACGGATTTATTGTCGACGTCGATGACGGTGACCAGATTGTCGTCCTCATTTGCGACGTAGAGCGTCTTGCCGTCAGGCGATAGCACGAAGAGCTCCGGATCCGGACCGGAAGGCAGTGTCCCGATGATCTGATGCGTTGCCGTATCGATGATCTCGACGGTGTCGTCGTCGCTCGCGCAGACATAAAGGTGCTTTCCGTCATGGGAAATCGTAATGCCGCGCGGCCTTTGTCCAACATTGATTGTCTGGGTGACTTCCATCGTCTTGGAGTCGACGACGGTGACGGTGTTGTCCTTCTCGTTCGAAACATAGACGGTATTGGCCAGAGACGGTCCCGCATACAAGACGGCGGCGATTATTCCCGCAAGCAGATAAACATGTCTGTGCATTCTTTCCTCCCATTGCCTGTTCAGTTCAATTTGCAGGCTGTCTCCGGTTGATCGATCCCCAATGTGTCGAGTTCGGAAAACTGGTGAAGAAAACCCTCCTGGGGCGAGGTGGAGATCACACCACGCCCATCGCCGAGCAGAATTGGCTGGCGGAGCTGCCAGTTCCAGCGACGGAAGCTCACCTTCTGTCCCTTGAAGGCCGCCAGTGAGAAATTCTCGTCTTTTATGAAGGCTTCGATCTGAGCAGGATCGTTGCCGTTGGTCCGCGTCGCGGCCTCGCCGAGGATGCGGGCTGCCGTCCAGGCCTGCATGTCCTTGCCGAGCATGCGCCGTCCCGTCGCCTTCACGAAGCGGTTCTGGATCTGAGAGCCGCCCCATTGTTCGCTGGCCGGATGCCAGGACGAGGCAATGAGGCCCGCCGTGCCGGCGACGGGCCGCGGGTCCCAGGTCCGGAAAGGAACATAGCTTCCAAAGACCTCGCTCTCGTCGGCAACAATGACGACATCATGGTCGGGCAGGCCCTGGGTGAAGACCGGCATCTGTCGCTGCACCTGAACGACGCCGCTGTCGGTTCTGCGGGCCGTGCCCGTATCCTTGTAGAGCCGCTCCTCGACGATCGTCGCACCGAAACGCTTGGCAGAGCGCCGGATCGCGTCCGCAAAAAGCTGGTCCGGTTCGTGGGAACCATAAAGCAGCACCCATTTGCGCCACTGCTTCCAGATCAGATACTGCGCCAGGCCATCGGCAAGCATGGTGCGCGTCGGCGCGGCGTGGAAGACGTTAGAGCGGCATTCCTGCTCGCGCAAAATGTCGTCGGTCGAGCCGACATTGAAGAGAAGCACACCGTTCTCCTTGGCGAGATCGGCAATCGAGAGCAACTGTTTGGTTGATATGTCGGTCAGCACATATTTCTCGCCGCGCGCCAGCATCTGCCTGAAAACCGGGACGACATCCTCCTCCCGTTTCGTCTCTACCACGTCCAGGCTGTACGACTGGCCGAGAAATCTGCCGGTCGTGTTGTTGTCGTTGATGGCGATATTGGCTCCGGCAACGCCTGCATCGCGCGGGGGGACATCCAGGACCGACAGCGCAAGTTGTGGCTCATAGGCGCGCAGATATCCTATGCGGATTTCCGTTGCAGGTCCGTTGGCGGGATTTTGCTGCGCCATCAGATGCGGCGCATTGACGAGCAGCGAAAAACAAGCGAATAAAAAGATAAGAGTATTCGGCACCATACTCTTCATGGTCATACCACGCTCCGCGCCGGCTTCAACGAAGGCGGACGCGCTGTCTCGATTAGGTGCCCACTATGTTTGTAGTCCAATCCCCGATAAACTCAATACTTGCACTCAACTTTTCCCGCCACGGTTGGGAAAAATGCGGCGCCTGCGGAGACATGCCATGACATTGATGTTGGCCAGTGTTCAAAATCGCAACGAGGCGGAGATCGTTCTACAGGCAGGTGGGGACGAT